>JADFSZ010000006.1 GCA_022560555.1 PVC group bacterium | reverse complement strand
AAACCAACAAAGACATCAAGGCTCTTTTAGTGAAAAGTGCTAAATCCGGAATGTTTATTGCCGGGGCTGATATCAAAGAGATTGACGGGATTAAAGAACGTGAAGATGGGATAAAAAAATCTGCTGAAGGTCAGGAAATCTTAAATGAACTTGAGGATTTACCGTTTCCTACAGTGGCGTTGATTAACGGAGCCGCGTTGGGGGGTGGGCTGGAGCTTGCCCTTGCATGCCAATACCGATTTGCCACATTTCATCCGAAAGTCCGGATGGGCTTGCCGGAAGTAAAATTGGGAATCCTTCCCGGGTTTGGTGGAACATGGAGGCTGCCGCGTTTAATCGGTCTTGGAAAGGGGCTGGAGATGATCCTCCAGGGGAAGGTCGTGGACGGAAACCGGGCCTTACGAATGGGGCTGATTGATGGGTTGGCCCCGGACGGTTTGATCGATCAGACCGTTAGGGATTTTCTCACAAAGCACAAATTTCAGAAAAGACGAGCCATTACAAAAAGAAAAAAGAAAATTCTGATGCGGATTTTAGAAGATACGCCTTTCGGACGGATGCTTGTAAAAGCTAAAGCGAAAAAAATGGTTTTGGCTCAAACCCGCGGACTTTATCCGGCCCCGCTTGCGGCGCTGGATGTGATAATGGATAATTATGCGTCAACTCGTCCCAAGGCGCTTCAAAGAGAAGCCCAAGCTTTTGGGGGGCTCGTTTTGGGAAACATTTCCAAAAATTTGATTCAAGTTTTCTATTTGCTTGAGCGGTATAAAAAAGAAAAATGGACTGAGGCTCAAGGAAGACCTATTGATTCCGCTGCTGTCCTTGGCGCGGGGGTAATGGGCGGAGGAATCGCGCAGCTGTTGAGCCATCATAATGTCTCCGTTCGCATGAAAGATATTGATCCAAAAGCCATTCTGATCGGGTTAAAGAGCGCTTGGAAATTGTTTCAAAGTCTTGTGAAAAAAAGGCGGCTGAATTCAGGCGAAGCCAATGCCCGAATGTCACGCATTTCCGCCACTTTGGACTACTCCGGATTTCGTTTGGCGGACATTGTGATTGAAGCTGTGATTGAGAAAATGGATATTAAAAAAAGTGTTTTTAAGGAATTGGATCAATGGACCAGACCGGACGCGATCTTGGCGACAAACACATCCGCGTTGTCTCTGGATGAGATTGCGGGCGTGCTCAAAGATCCCGAACGAGCCGTTGGTATGCATTTTTTTAATCCCGTGCACCGGATGCCCCTTGTTGAAGTAGTCCGGGCAGAACGAACATCCGACACAGCTGTGGCCACGATTGTGGATCTTTCAAGGAAACTTGGGAAAACCCCGATTGTGGTTAAAAACGGCCCCGGATTTTTGATCAATAGGATATTACTGCCATTCTTAAATGAAGCCGGGTATTTAACCGCTGAAGGGCAGTCGTTTGAATGGATTGATGAAGTTCTTCTTGATTTCGGCATGCCGATGGGAGCGTTTATCTTGATGGATGAGATTGGCTTAGATGTCGGATATAAAGTAGCCAAAATTCTAGAAGATTGTTTTGGGCCTCGGATGGCGGTAGCTCCTATTTTGAAGTCCATGTGCGATGAAGGATTTCTCGGAAAAAAAGGAGGCAGAGGATTTTATATACATGATAAGAAAAAGCGAAAACCCAATCCCGATATTGAACGATTGTGTTCAAATGGGCATGAACATATGTTAAGCGAACACGTGATTGAACGAACTATTTACGTAATGATCAATGAGGCCGGACGTTGTTTAGAAGAAGGAATTTGCCGCGAAGCGTCGGATGTGGACATAGGAATGATTATGGGGACAGGATTTCCTCCTTTCAGAGGGGGTCTTTTAAGATATGCGGATCAATGCGGGATTCCAAACATTGTACGTAAACTCAAGGATCTTGAGAAAAACGTTAATGAAAATCGTTTTAAACCGTCCGATTATATATTAAATTTGGAAAAAAATAACAAAAAGTTTTATAGTTAATTTATAACGGGTTTGATTAGGGAGAGAATATATGGGCATGTTCCATAAAAATATAAGTGAGGAAAAGCGCGCATCCCTGGAACTGGCCGAGGCTTCCCGAGAGGAAGCCTGGGTGCATCCCAGCTTTTTGGTTGAGTTGTTCCAAGGGCGTGTGCGCTGGGACCTTGTATCCCCTTTTCCCAAACAGAATCCCCATGACAAAAAAGAAGGGGATGATTTTTTAGTCAAACTGGAAGAATTCCTGAAAAAATATATTAACGCTGAAGAAATTGACCGTACCGGAGAGATCTCGTCTGACGCGATAAAGAGGCTGTTCGATTTAGGAGCTTTTGCCATCAAAATTCCCAAAGATTACGGCGGCCTGGGCTTCAGTCAAGTGAATTACAATAGGGCGATTCATCTTGTGGCGTCACACTGTGGATCTACGGCCGTTTTATTGTCCGCGCATCAGAGTATTGGGGTGCCTCAACCTTTGATTCTTTTCGGAACGGAAGAACAAAAACGAAAATTTCTGCCGCGGTTTAGAAAGGACGCGATTTCTGCTTTTGCCCTCACGGAGCCGGAGGCGGGGTCGGATCCAAGAAGCATGGTGACGACAGCAACGCCTTTGGAAGACGGAAAAACGTTTCGTCTTAACGGCAAAAAACTCTGGTGCACGAACGGAACAATTGCGGACATTATTGTTGTGATGGCCGTAACACCTCCGAAAATTGTTTATGGGAAGGAACGAAAGCAGATCACGGCGTTTATTGTCGAGACAAATTCTCCGGGATTTCGTGTGGAACATCGTTGTTCTTTTATGGGTTTACATGGGATTCAAAACGGTGTTCTTATTTTCGAGGATGTCTTAGTTCCGAAAGAAAATATTATTTTGGGAGAAGGACAGGGTTTAAAACTCGCGTTGATGACCTTAAACACGGGGCGGCTCACGATGCCCGCGGCGACCACAGGAGTGGGGAAATGGTGTCTGAATGTTTCGCGTCGCTGGGCGTCAGAACGTAAGCAATGGGGACAAGTGATCGGAGAGCACGAAAGCATTTCGGCGAAAATCGGAAGTATGACGGCAAATGTTTTTGCGATGGAAGCTATGACATGGCTTGTATCGCATATGGCAGACGCCAAAAAATTTGACATTCGTTTGGAAGCAGCCGTCGCGAAATTATTTTGCACCGAAGCCGGGTGGCGGATTATCGATGATACCGTTCAGATTCGGGCAGGGTGCGGTTATGAGTCTTCCGTTTCTTTACGAGAGCGGGGGGAAACGGATTTTCCGGTGGAGCGCATTTTCAGAGATTCCCGGATTAATTTGATTATTGAGGGAACGAGCGAGATTATGCATTTGTTTATAGCCCGTGAAGCTTTGGATCCGCATATGCAGAAGATCAAGCCTCTCATAAGTTCCCGGACAAGTTTAGGCGCTAAGATCTTAGCTGTGTTTTCCATGATGGGGTATTACTCGTTATGGCTTCCCTGGCAGTATATCCCGTGGGTGAACTTAAAAACATACATGGGCATGCCCGCAAAATTGATTGGGCATATGATTTATGTGTCACTCACGAGCAAAAAACTCGCGCGGCGTTTGTTTTATAAGATGATGCGTTACCAAAAAAAGCTTGAAGGCAAGCAGAATATCCTGAATCGTTTCGTTGATATTGGATGTGAATTGTTCGCGATGACTTGTGTTTGTTCATACGCGACCGAATTGTCCAAAAAATCAGATGAAAAGAAAAATTCTGTGGAACTGGCAGATTTATTTTGCCGGGAATCACGTCTGAGGATTCGTCAGATTTTTCGATCGGTGAATCACAACAGTGATCGAGTCAGCAAAGATCTTGTGAAAAAAGTTTTGGCGGGGGAATATAAATGGCTGGAAAATGATATTATGATTCATAAGACGAATACCCATCAAATGTAGGAGGGAGGATATATGTTTGGGGCTTCATCGGCGTATCCGCGAAAAATCTGATCCTTTAATTTTTTAAACCATTTACGATTTACCATTTACTCATCACAGATTTTTACTCTTTCGACTCTTCGATCATACCGTCAATTTGCTTTAGTTCAATGCGATCGGCAAGACGCACATAGTCTTTGATAGTATGGTGAGACAATTTTTTCAACAGGCTTGAATCATCTTCAATATCTTTCCAAGTTAATATTCCAATATCAAGCATGTCCTCGATTTTTTTAATTATCCCCGGAATCACCGGCTTAAGAAAAACGCTCCCCCATGCGCCGGCCGCGAGAGTCGTTGAGAGAATCTGACGGGCACGTTCCGGATCTTCTTTAATTACAATCCAGGGAGAGGCGTCATTGAAATATTTGTTGAGGTCACTGAAAAGCTTCATGATTTTTCGGATGGCACCGGAAAAATTCCGTGATGCGTACATGTCCGCGATAGATTCATTCGCGTTCTGAAATTCTCTTAAAATCGGGTCGTTCGAATCAATAACATCGGCTAATGTATTATTAAGCTTTGAAATAAGTTTTGTTGCGCGTGAAAATATATTCACAAAATTACCGATAATATCCGCATTGATCTTGAAAACAAAATCCTCAAGCGACAAATCAATGTCATCAATCGAGCGGGTGAGTTTGGACGCGTAATAGTAACGCAAAAACTCAGGCTCAATGTGTTTGGCAAACACCTCAGCCTTGATAAATGTTCCGCGGGATTTGGACATTTTGACACCGTCAACGGTGAGAAATCCGTGGATACAGACTTCTTTTGGAAGCGTATAGCCGGAGCCCATGAGCATGGCAGGCCAAAAGAGGCAGTGAAAATACATAATGTCTTTTCCGATAAAATGATAGATGTCCGTATCACCCTTCCAGAGCTTATCAAAATCAAGATTGTTTTTCCGACAATAATCTATTGTGGACGCCATGTATCCGATGGGAGCATCCAGCCAGACATAAAAATATTTGTTATCTTCATCAGGAATCGGGAATCCAAAATAGGGCCCGTCACGGGAGATATCCCAATCTCTAAGCTCACCCTGAAGCCATTCCTGAAGCTTATTTTTAACTTCAACCTGTACATGTCCTTCTTCAATCCAGGAGATGAGCTCTTTTTTATAATCGTTCAGACGAAAGAAAAAGTGATTGGACCTTTTGATGACAGGTTTTTGTCCGCAGATGCTGCAGGCAGGATTCTTGATTTCGCTCGCGTGATATGTGGCACCGCACGACTCGCATACATCCCCGTACTGATCTTCGGCCTGACAGCGGGGGCATTGTCCGCGAATAAAGCGATCAGGTAGAAACATGGTATCTCGTTCGCAATAAAATTGCTCGATAACGCGAGAATCGATATTGTTTTTCTTTTTGAGTTCATCGTAAATATGATAAACAAGTTCCTGATTTTCGGGGGAGTGTGTCGAGGTATAATTATCGAAAGCGACTGAAAACGTTCGAAAATCTCTCTGGTGTTCTTCAGAATATTTTTTGATCAGTTCTTCGCAGGAGATGTTTGCGTTCCGCGCGGAAATCATGATGGGCGTACCATGCGCGTCATCAGCGCAAAAATAGTAACATGTTTGTCCGCGGAGCTTTTGATAGCGTACGAAAATATCCGTTTGAATATACTCAAGCAGATGACCGATGTGAATCGGACCGTTCGCGTAGGGAAGCGCAGAGGTGACTAAAATTGTTTTTGCTTGCGACATATGTCCTTTTCATATCGGGAGTTATGCATCGATATGATACCATAGCACTTTTGGAAATTCAAATTCATTTCCGGCTTTTGCAATCCTGTGAAAGTCTCGGTATAATAACACTTCTCTTCAAGAAAGGATAAACGATTATGAGTACTATTTCACGCGATACATTGGTGGATTATCTTAACCGGCGTTTGTTGGTTCATGATATGGATGATTTTATGGAGAATGGACTGCAAGTTGAAGGAACGGATAAGGTCTCCCGCGTGGCTTTGGCTGTGGACGCGTCCTTGTCGGTATTTAAAAAAACATTTTCTCTTCGCTGTCAGATGCTTTTGACACACCACGGATTGATTTGGGGAAGCCTGAAAACAATCACGGGTCTTGATAAAATAAAAATCGAATATCTCATCAAAAAAGACCTTAACTTATACTCTGTTCATCTCCCGCTGGATTGCCACCCGACCTTGGGAAACAATATTAAACTCGCGAAACTATTTAAGCTGAAAAATCTGCGTGCATTTGGCGAATACGTTGGGACAACGATCGGATACGCGGGAGAACTGGATAAAAAGATATCTCGCAATGCTCTCAAAGAAAAATTTGAGAGCACTCTTCATGGCCCCGTGACGGTGCTTCCTTTTGGTGTGGATCGGATCAAAACTATCGGTTTTGTGTCCGGAGCAGCGTCAGAGGCGATCCATGAAGCGGCCCGAAGAGGTCTGGATTGTTTTTGCACGGGGGAAGCGCGTCATCAGGACCATCACCTGGCGATGGAGTTGGGCCTCAACGTGATGTATCTGGGACATTATCATTCGGAAACACTAGGTGTGAAGGCCGTGGGGAAAGAGCTTGAAAAAAAATTCCGTATCAAAACAGTTTTTATTGATGAACCCACCATTGTCTAATGATTAACACGGATATAATTAAGGGGATTACATTTGATGCCGGCGGAACACTTGTACGGCCCTATCCGTCTGTGGGGCAAATTTATTCAGATGTAATGAAAAATCATGGATTGAATCATGGAAAGGATGTTTTAGAGGAGGCCTTTAGGCGGTCTTGGAAAAAAGCGCAGAAAGCCCCACGAGGCAGCATTGATGAAGCGAGTGAAATCAAATGGTGGAAAGATGTTGTGATGGAAACCCTTTCGGATTTGGATAAACCCAAAAATTTTGAAAACCTTTTTAACGATTTGTGGAACACATTTGCGGATGCCCGTCATTGGAAACTGTATGATAATGCGCGGGATGTTCTGGCTCAATTAAAAGATCGTGGGTATCGTGTGGCCGTTTTGTCAAATTGGGACAATCGCCTGCGGGGTATTTTAGACGGGGTGGAGATCCTCGATCTTTTTGATCAGGTTGTGATTTCAACGGAGGTTGGCTGCGAAAAGCCTGATCCGGGGATTTTTCACATTGCCCAAAAAATGATCGGACTTCCTCCCCGTGCCATGCTTCATGTCGGCGACAGTCATTATCATGATGTAGAAGCCTCCAGGAGTGTCGGTTGGCAGTGTCTCTTGATACAGCATCACCCTGAACTGTCTCATGGGGATGACGAAGCTCTTAAAACGTTACAAGATTTATTGCAAATCCTTCCGGACAAGTGCCCGTCTTAAATACATTGATCCAAGATGTGAAAAAACTGCTTGAGTTCCTCATGTGTGTTGTAAAAATGAGGGGAGAGGCGAATCCACGTGTGTCCGTCACGCGTGACGCGGGGAGTTGTAACAATGCTGTGTTCTGCAAGATTCTCAAAAATCCGGTTCATATCATATTGGGAACTTCGAAAAGATGTGATGGCAGATATTCGATGGTTGTCCTCTTGAGCCAGAATAAAGTTTCTCTCCAGAAGATTTGTTCGTAAAAATTCTGTGTGGCGGATAACCGTTTTTTCGATCGATTCAATTCCGTAGCTGAGAAGCATATCAAGCGACGCTTTTAATCCGACGAGTCCGAGCAAATTTGATGTTCCCGCTTCATATCGCCCGGCATGTTGAGGAAATTCCAAAACGGCCGGTGTCACAAAATCTTTTTGAAAGATGTTGTTCCATCCCAAAAGTGTCGGGCGGAGTTTTTCCTGAGCGCGTTTTTTGACATAAAGAATTCCCGCTCCGCAGGGCCCCAGGAGCCACTTATGCGCATCGGCCGCGAGAAAATCCGCGTTAGCTACCGGGGTGTCAAGTACGCCGAGGGTTTGAATCCCATCGATACAAAAAAGAATATTTTGATCCGACAAGTATGTTCCGATCGCGTCTATGTCAACTCTGTATCCGCTGACAAAATGAGCTGATGCGACGGAAACGAGACGCGTTTTTTTTGAAATAACTTTTTTCACGTCATCGAGCGTAATTGCCCCGAGTTGTTTGGGTTGGATGAGGTCCGTCTCGACCCCTTTCGCGGCCATGGCCATCCAAGGAAAAGCGTTGGATGGAAAATCATCTTTGTAAAATGCCACTCTGTCGCCGCTCTGCCAGTCGAGGCCGTTGGCGATGAGTGACAGACCGACGGATGTGGGGCCGACAAGAGCGATCTCGCTTTTGTGGCATCCCAGGAGCCGGGCAGCGCCCTCTCGGATAGAGGTCAAAAAGCCCGTGTTCACAATATCTTCCTGATGTTTTAGCGTGGCTTGTTTGAGATAATCATCTATGGCCGATTGGACACAGGCCGGAAGAGGGGAGACGCCCGCGTGTGAAAGAAAAATCGAATCCTTACAGACGGGAAATTCTTTTTGACGTCTAAGAGTATCTTGATGAAGTTTTTCGATAGACATAAAAATGAAGATTTCTTTTACTTTAATCGTGACACATCATCATACTTTTCCGGATCAAGGAGATATATTGTACCATCTTTAATTTCGATCGGATAACACGTAACTCGGCCGATGTTTTTTGGGGCACGTCCTGAACGGATATCAAACTGCCATTCATGCCACGGACACGTGACAATCCAATTATCTACTGCCCCTTCGTACAACGGGCCTCCGTTATGGGGGCAGACGGCATTGATTGCGTGGAATTGTCCCTGATAACGAAAAATAGCGATTTCGCGATCGCAGGCATCAACTTTGATAGCTTTTCCTTCGGGAATATCACTTGTTTTTGCAAGAGCTTTCATGGTTTTTCTCTCGGAATTATCATTTCATACCGTCACGATGAGTGCCTTTTTAGAGTAACGAATGTTTTGGCCAAAGTCAAGATAGACGGACCGTGCATCTCGATCGACATGATCGGTGATTGGGTTTAGAAACTATGAGCTTTCTTGTGCTTGCAATTCTTGTCAGTATTTGTTCCTAGGGTTTTGCTGTTTCGGATGGGGCCGCGGGAGATGCTTTGCAAAAAAATACATAAATCATTACTTTCATTAAAGTTAAAGTAATGTTGTTCCTACGCGATCCCTGAGAAACTACTTCCAATTCAATACATATAATGTATGATATGGACTCATTTTTTAACGTCCTATTCGGAGTGTCTGAGCCGGTATGTGTATGCGTTTATGACAATATTTTCGCGAAAAAAGGGTACGGGAAACGTATGATTCGTTTTTTAATTCCGGCATACAACGAAGAAACAAATTTGAGGGTTTTGTTAAAGCGGATTGATACTCTTATGAAGGAAGATTATCTTGATTATCATGTTTTGATTATCGATGACGGTAGCCGGGATAACACGTTGGGGTTAATTGAAGAGTATCGATCGGAGATACCCGTGAGGGTTGTATCGCATCCGGCCAATTACGGAGTTGATGAGGCTTTTCGAACGGGCTTTAGAGAAATTCTCAAGGAATGTGAGCCTCGTGATATTGTCATTACGATGGAGGCCGACAATACGAGCGATATTCATATAATGGAAAAAATGATCGCGAAAATTGGATCAGGAGATGATCTGGTTTTGGCTTCATGCTATGCTAAAGGCGGTGGTGTTGAAGGGACCACGAGGTTCAGGCTCTTTCTAAGCGCGTGCGCCAATGGCTTGCTGAAAACATTTTTTCCTATCAAGGGTGTGAATACCTACAGTTCGTTTTATCGCGCGTATCGAAGCGAAACCTTAAAAAAAGCTTTTCAGCTCTATGGAGATCATTTTATTGAAGAGAAAGGTTTTGTCTGTATGGTGGAGATGTTGATCAAATTTCATCGTATGAATCTTCGAATATCTGAGGTTCCGATGGTGCTCAAGGGACAATTAAGAGACGGACAGAGTAAAATGAAAATTTTCCCCACAATCCTCGGGTATTGTGACGTGATACGTCGAAATTTCTTGAGACGAAACTGGACACCAAGGAGCAAAAATGGCCCCAAATAAACAACTGAGGATGGCTTTGGTCGGTCTGGGTTACTGGGGGCCGAACCATCTAAAGACCTACTACCAAATGGAGTCGGTCAAAATCATGAAAGTCTGTGATTTTCGACCTGATCGATGGGAAAAAATAAAAGGCCAATATCCCGATCTGACCTATGTTAACAATTTGGATTCAGTACTGACGGATCAAGAGATCGATGCTGTGGCCGTTGTAACGGATGTCGAAACACATTTTAAAATAACCAAAAAATGTTTAGAAGCCGGAAAACATGTTTTTGTGGAGAAGCCCATCGCTCAATCCAGTCGTGAAGTTGAGGAGCTGATCCGTTTAGCCGAGAGTCAAAAAAAGGTTTTAATGGTTGGGCATTTACTCGAATATCATCCCGCGGTACGTGAGTTAAAGGAATTGATGAAACGAAACGAACTTGGGAAGATCTTGTATGGGTATTCGGTACGTGTGAATTTGGGGAAAGTCCGTTCGCGGGAAAACGCACTCTGGAGTTTAGCTCCGCACGATATATCCGTTCTTTTGTATTTGCTGGGGCTGGAGCCGGATTCGGTTACGGCTGTGGGAAAGTCTTTTTTAAGAAAGGGCGTGGATGATCTTGTGTTTGTCACGCTTCATTTTCCGGGTGGGATTCTCGCACATTTGCATTTATCATGGTTGGATCCTCATAAAATCAGAAAGATTACGATCGTTGGGGATAAAAAAATGTGTGTTTTTGATGATATGGAGCCTGTAAATAAATTAAAAATTTTTCACAATGAAGCCATCCGCCAAGAGGAATTTGATTTTTATGATGAAGAGTATGTAAAATTGAAAGAAGGCGGCGTAGATTGTCCTGTCCTGTCGAAGACAAGTCCTCTGAGATTGGAGTGTGAACATTTTGTGAATTGTGTACTCGAAGGAAAAACCCCGTTATCGGATGGGCGGGACGGCCTGCGCGTGATTAAAGTGATTGAGCAGATTCAACAGGCTTTAGACAAACAATAATTTATTTCGTTTGATAGAGAGATTTTTGCCAAAGAAAAGTTTCTCTCAGGCCCTCCTCAAGAATTTTTGTGGCCTTAAACCCAAGAATATTTTCGGCGAGCGTGACGTCAGGTACTCTTCGCATCACATCTTCGTACTTTCCATTAAAACTATTGTAATCCTTGAATTCTAAAGGAGGTTCGCCCGGTTTGTTCGCGCATGCCCACACTTTTAGCGCCAGATCAAGAATCGACAGTTCCCCGGTGCTCCCAATATTAAAGATTTGTCCTACCGCAACTGATTTTTCAATCGCGGCGATCGTCCCGTTGATGGTATCGCTTATATAAGTGAAGCTTCGCGTCTGCTTCCCGTCTCCGTGAATCTCTAAAGGTTTTTCTTCGAGGATGGCTTGCATAAAGACGGCTTGCGGGCCGCCCCACCACGAAGGACTTTGTCCAGGGCCGTAGGCTCCGAAATACCTCAGGATAACAACAGGAATATCGAATTCATCGTGATAGGCTAAACACAGATGTTCATCAAAAAGTTTTGATACGGCATAGCTCCAGCGTTTGATTTTAGAGCTTCCGATTACGGAAGAGGACTCTTCATGAAACGGCACATCCGGGTTTTTCCCATAAATGTCGGATGTGGAGGCAAAAACAACCTTGATTTTTTTTGTTTTGGCGAATTCCAGAATATTTTCTGTTCCATGCGTATTAATTTTGAGTGTGAGAAGGGCATTTCCGTAGCGGGGGATTTTGTAGGTCGCGAGATGCACAATTGTATCAAGGGATTCGGGCAGCTTTTGTGCGAGGTCTTGATCAAGGACATCGAGCTCAAGAAATGTGAATTGAGGATTTTCTTGGAGATCTTCGATATTCCGGGGAAAACCTTGAGAGAAATTGTCAAGGCCGGTGACCCGGTGATTTCTTTTGAGGAGTTCTCGGGCAAGATTGGATCCGATAAACCCCGCAACGCCTGTTATCAGAATATTCATAATAATTTTGAAGTCAAATAGTTAGAGTGTCTTTAATGTTCGTTTTGTTGCTTGAGCGCTTATTTTACTATAAGATGTTGGCACGTACAAGGATATTGAACTCGCACGGGTTATGATTAATAAATACATATTTACCTCTTTCTCTTTATTCATGGTCTGCTTTGTTCCGGAAACGGTTCTGGGTCAGAGTGTGTCTCTTGAGGCCATTAAATTGCCACCGGGTTTTCGGATTGAAATTTACGCGCCTAATGTTCCCAATGCTCGCTCCATGACGATGGGAAAAGATGGAAAACTATTTGTGGGAACACGGACAGCGGGAAAAGTTTATGCTGTCGAGGATCGGAACGGAGATTTTCGGGCGGACTCTGTCTATGAAATCGCGTCAGGATTGAGGGCGCCGAATGGCGTTGCCTATCTGGATGGGTCACTTTATATTGCGGAGATTCACCGTGTGATTCGTTTTGACCGAGTGGATCGCTTTAGCGGGACTTTAGGTAAACCGGTTATTGTAAATGACACATTCCCGAGTGACGCGAGTCATGGATGGAAGTATATGGCTTTTGGTCCGGATGGTTGGCTCTATGTCCCCGTGGGAGCCCCGTGCAACGTGTGTGAAAAGGATGATCGTCGTTATGCGACGATCATGCGGATGAAACCGGATGGCAGCGAATTGGAAGTGTTTGCCGAGGGGGTACGCAACACTGTTGGATTTGATTGGGATCCGGATACATTAGAGATGTGGTTTACGGATAACGGACGGGATTGGTTAGGGGATGATTTGCCTCCCGATGAGTTGAATCATGCGCCGATCGCGGGATTGCATTTTGGATTTCCGTATGTTCACGGAAAAGATATTTTGGATCCCGAATTTGGAGTTAAATTAGAGGATCGTGATGTTCTCGCTCCGGCGATGGAGCTCGGAGCCCATGTTGCGGCGCTGGGAATGATTTTTTATAAAGGGAACATGTTTCCCGAGAAATATCGAGGTCAGATTTTTATTGCGGAGCATGGCTCGTGGAACAGGTCTACGCCGTCGGGCTATCGCATCACGCTGGTGAGCTTCAAAGATCAAAAAGCTGTGAGCTATGAAACATTTGCCGAGGGATGGGTAGTGCATGGCCGTGCCTGGGGACGTCCCGTAGATATTTTAGAACTAATGGATGGATCTCTTTTGATTTCAGATGACCATATTGGCGTGATTTATCGCATTTACTACGAGGGTCCTTAAGCCTTGTTCTTTAAGGAAGAGAATATATAATAGGGTGCGTTTTTAAAAAGAAAATTTGAGGATTTTGATGACAAAACAAAATTGGTTTATCAGCGTGCTGATTTTGATTCTGATTATCGGTGCCTACTTGCCTCTCGCAAAGGCCGGTCTTGTTTGGATGGATAAGGCTCTCGTTACCGCAAATCCTGTGATTAGTGAGAGTGCCGGGATTAAAGAGATCTGGTCTAAGAGCTTTCATCTTGTTCGATCTCCGATGGCTTCCACATTCTATTGGATAGAATATCGTCTTTGGGGGAGCCATGCTCTTGGATATCATCTGGTTAGCCTGTTTTTACATATCACAGGAGTATTTTTATTTTGGAAGATATTAAGAGAGCTTGAATTTGAGGTCTCCTGGCTCGCGCCTTTAATTTTTGCGGTCCATCCTGTCAATGTGCAATCGGTGGCATGGATTGTTCAGCAAGGGAATCTTTTGGGATTTTTGCTTTTGATGATCTCTGTATGGTTGTATCTTGTTTACGAAAAAAACCATAAAAAATCATGGCAAATAGGATCCTTGGTGATCTTCATTTTAGCCTCAATGGCTTGTCCGATTGCCTGGGTCATGCCTTTGTTGATCCTGCTTTTGGATTGGTGGGAGCGCCGTGAGGTGAGCAAGCAGGATCTATTGTATGCACTGCCTTATTTTTTCATAATGACCGTATTTGTCATCTTTCACGCTTGGGTCCGTTTCCCTGAGCTGAGAATATTTTTTAGTGTTGAGGCCAGCGAGATTATTTCTTGGATAGCCAAGGCAGGTTTGGCTTTGTGGATCTATATTTATAAGTTGATTGTGCCGATTCGCCTGATGATGGTTTATCCGGATTTGGATGTCAATTCGATTCGGTTTTACGGGTATTTAGGCGGGTTGTGCTTTTTGGTTCTGATCGGTGTCTTTTTTTATTTTCGAAAGCGTTGGGCGAGACCCTTATGGGAAGCGAGTTTGTTTTATCTCCTTTTTCTCTTTCCGTTTGTTCTTTTTACGTTTTCAAGCGTTATCCCGCAGACGATGATTGCGGATTATCGGCAATATATTGCAATGATGGGTATGGCTGTTCTCATTTCTGAGGGGTTTTACATTTTGCATCACAAATATTTATCAGGCAGGAAACTTCTTTCTCAAGGCCTCTTAGGTGTGCTAGTGCTGTTTTTTGCATATTTAACATTTCAGCAGACACTGGGGTATCGTGACGAAGAGCGATTATGGCAGGACACATTAAGGAAAAATCCACGATCTTGGATAGCTCATCAGCGTCTGGGGGACATGATGATGCGTCAGGGAAATATCGATGAAGCCGTGGGACGATATCGTGATGCGAATCAGCTTCACGCGGATGAACCGCAGATTCTATATAGTTTGGGAGTTGCGTTATTTAAGAATAGAAAAGTGGAAGATGCTATTCCTTTCTTTAAGAGAATCGTTGAGTTGTCACCGGGATTTTCGAATGTTCAAGAGCTCTTAGGAGATGCTTTTTTTGAGATAGAGTCGTATATGGAAGCGATGAGTTATTACCATCAAGCATCTATGATGGATCCTCGGGATGCCGAGTTGTTAAAAAAGCTTGGAAATGCTGTTGCGATTCAAGGGTTGTATGGACGGGCCATCATTTATTTTACGAAATCATTAGAAATTGAGTCTCAAGATCCGGACACGTATTTCGGATTGGGATTGGCCAATAAAGAATTGGGAAATTTAGAATCAGCAGAGATAAATTTGTCGGCGGCTATATTGATCAATCCTCAGGATGTTACGGCCCGGAAGTATTATGCCGAAGTTCTAAACTCTTTGGGAAAATATGACAGGGCTTATAAAGAATATGAACTGTTGCATCGCAACTTTCCCGATGATTTTTCACTTGCCTTTGATTTGGGAAAAGTTTGCTCGTTGCGAAAAGATTACAGTTTGGCCGCGACATATTTCGGGAGGGCTCTCCGGATCAATCCGGAGAATGAGATCGTTAAAAATGAGCTGAATCTGGTTTTGAAAAAAATTCAGTCTCAAAAAACTGAAGATTTAATTGAGCGAGATAGGAAAAATTGATCCTGCCGTCAAAATCCGGTGTTTTTGATCCTCCACTAACACCGCGACTCCTGTTAGTGAAGCCGTCCAATCATCAGGTAACTCAATCGGAATTTGATAATAGTGCGCGTCGTTAAGTTTAACGGCTTGAATTTTTAGCACGGCATGATGTATGGGGAGTGTTCTGCCCGCGTTTTCGCCGCGAGTGACATAGACGGGAAAGCCGTTTTCAAAATAGACCACAAGGATTTTAATATTTTCTTTGGAAATTGTTTCAGGCACATCGATGGTGAGAGTCGCCTTTTTTAAGACAAGGGAATAATCGATTTTTAAATCAAGCATCGGACGCGATAAATTCTGGTATTTGAGGATGCCTAGCTCCATGCTTTTTCTACTGGAGGCGGGTTGAACTAATTCGCCTTGAATTACGGCTTGAGGAGTATAGATTGTTTTGTTTTTCAAAATTTTTTGATACTCACGTTGACGTTCGGTAGCTTCAGGAAATGAATACGGATCAACCCACCCGATATAATCCCAATAATCCACGTGATAGGCAAGCGGGAGAATCTCCGGGCCGTATTCCTCGGCTAAAGTTTTAAGCAAAAACTCTGCTTGCGGACAGCTGGAGCATCCCTGGGAAGTAAAGAGTTCGATAACGACAGGGGCATTTTCTTGTTCGGTTCCCGAACAATAGTTACATGTCAAAAGGACACAAGTCACAAGCAAGAGGCTACATCTAAAATGCTTTCGTGTATTTTCTTTTACTTTTGATGTGCGCATTGAAGTCTCAAAACTGATCTAATTAAGATTGAGGCGGAACCTTTTTTTCTTCTCTTTATCTTTTTCTACCTTTTTTGGGTAATCATATTTTGATCCGGAGTATCCTTGGGTGTCGGGATAGCCGTACTTGTATCCATATTTATCTTTGGAATATCCGTATTTATGACCTTTATCTTGGACAGGATAGCCTAGTTTGTATCCATAGCGGGATTTGTCATAATCTGACTCGGGATTCTTTTCTCCCCATTGATATCCGTATCGATCTTTCGAATATCCGGATGAGTATCCGTGACGGTCCTTGGAATAGCCTTGTTTGTATCCCATTGAATAGCCGATCTCATTGCCTTTGTATCCGAGCGAATATCCGTTGAACTCTTCGCCTTGTGCGAAACTTGTGTCGGGACTCACCCAAAGAAGAGTAAGAGGGATCAAATATTTGATGAGCTTAATAAACATTAACTCGTATTATAATCCTACTTGAGCGATTCGGCAAACGAGGAATCAGAGAAGTAAAAAAAACCGCGGAGTGAAAACTCCGCGGTTTTTTTCCGACTCGAATGAGACGAATTATCGGCGAGCACGAAGACCGAACATCCGATCAATAAAATATAAGATCAGATAGGTAACGATTCCCGTATAAAGCACGACAAGGCTGACGCCCTTGATCTGGATAATCAATTGGTGCATGATTCCCATAGGACCTGCAACGAACATTCCGGTGAGAAGCATTCCCAGAATACTGCCGACACCAAACACACTGAAGATATCATAGATATCGTCATAGCCAAAACGGCGTTTGAGATGGTAACATGCAAAGTATCCGAGAAGTCCGATGACCAATCCCATCGTGAGCGCGTCTAGCGGCAGAATATATCCTGCGGCAGGTGTGATGCCCACGAGCCCGATAATGGTTCCCGTCAACAAACCGTAAAGCGAAGGTTTTTTGTGACGAAATAGATCGATCACGAGCCATGTGATGCTTGACATCGCTCCGGCGATGAGCATAACCAGCAGTGCCATTCCGGCTTTACCTCCGAGGGTAAACACGCTGCCCATAATAAGACCGAGTGATCCTAGAACGAGAAGTATGGCTCCGAGGTAAAACATAGTTGCGTTCTGCGGTTTTGGTTCGATATGTCCTTTGCCATTTCGTTTTGACAAATAGAGTGCTGTAACGAGTGCGGCAATACCGGCTGTGATATGGATCACAGATCCGCCGCCGAAATCAAGCAAACCAATGTGGGACAAATATCCGCCTCCTTTGATCATATGACACACGGGTGAATAAACCAGAAGGCCCCATGCCCCCGCGAAAAGAAGCACGGAGGTATATTTGATCCGTCCCGAGAACGCACCGATAATGAGCACGGTGGTGAAGATCATGAGGGAGAGATTAAACAGGATAAAGAGGGATTCGGGGATGGTGCCGACAAGACTCTCGACAGAGAGCGTACTTAGAGCAAAGTTGTGCAATCCGCCGAATAGTCCGTTCCCGTGTCCAAACGCGAGGCCATATCCCATGAGAACATAAAGGATAGTTGTGACCATCGCGATCCCGTAGCTCTCCATGATGACCGTACCAGTATTTTTACTGCGGACAAGTCCGCCGTAAAAAAGAGCGAGTCCCGGAAGTGCCATGAGAAGGACCAAGAGAGTAGAAGTCAGCATCAAGCCTGTATCTCCTTTATCCAAGCCGTCGGCGGCATACACGATTTGCGGTAGTGCGAGTGCGAGAAATCCTGTAAACGCGCCAAGTGTACGGCTTAACAGTTTTTTGATTTTTCTTAACATTTGGTTTCACCTCCTTTAAACAAACGAGTATTGTGATCGTTTTTTTGTAGAGAGAAAAATGGATAGGAAAACCTGGTTAGATATCCGAGGGGTTTACGCGGGTTCTAAGAAAGAGTTTTAAGATGAAGGTAGAAAATGATGATAGAAATATTTTGGCGGCTTTATCAAAAAGGTCGCGGTGATACTGATATGTCTGCTGCAGTGAAATAATCATAGCGCACCTCCTTTTGGGAGAACATGCTACATTTAATATATAGCATTTTTTCGGAAATTTTGTCAACTAAATCGTAGTGTTTGACTTAGATATAAGACTCAAAAAATGAAGATAATTGAGTATAATATGTTGATAGGGATGAAAATAGGATGCGTGTTTTTTCGCAACGAAAAATTCTCTTATCGAAGAACAAATATAAGAGTTATGGTCAATGTGGGTGAAATAGAAACTGTGCGAATGTTTACAAAGTATGCGGCACAAACAGACATGGATTTTTGACAAAGAAAAATGCAGAGAAAACGAAATATAAATCACATCACGTGTGATGTGGTGATCATTGGTGCCGGTGCCGCAGGGCTGATGTGCGCGATTGAGGCAGGAAAACGAGGCCGATCTGTTATTGTGCTTGAGCGCAATTTTAAGGTGGGAAAAAAGATCCGTATTTCGGGCGGAGGGCGATGCAATTTTACGAATATTCATTCCGGGCCTGAAAATTTTATTTCAAATAATCCTCATTTTTGCAAATCTGCTTTATCTCGTTATACGCCGTCGGATATTTGCGGTCTTTTAGATAAGCATGATATTGCATATCACGAAAAGAAGCTGGGGCAACTATTCTGCAATAAAAGCGCGCAAGACGTGATTGATATGCTTGTCGAGGAGTGTGAAGAAGCCGGAGCCGAGATTTGTCTTGGCTCAAATATTGTGAAGATTGTAAAAGGCCACGTGTTTTGTATTGATACCGAGAAAGAGAGAATCTTGTCAGAGAATTTGGTTGTCGCATCCGGGGGCTTGTCGGTTCCGACGATTGGGGCGACGGGATTAGGATATGAACTGGCCCGACAGTTTGGATTAAAGATTACTGAGACGCGTCCGGGTTTGTCGGGAGTGACATTCACGAAGAGTGATTTAGATGTATTTGGGGAATTATCTGGTATATCTGTTTTGGCTATTGTGAAATTAGGGAAAGATTCGTTCAAGGAAAACATTTTGTTTACGCATCGTGGTTTGAGCGGTCCCGCGATATTGCAAATTTCGTCATATTGGAAAAGAGGGGATCGACTTGAGATTGATTTGCTGCCGGACGTGAATATTATCGAAGTTTTTGAGAGTGAGCTCAAAAATAAAGTTGAGATGAAAAATGTTGTTGCCAGATATATGCCCAAGAGATTAGCAGACAGACTGTTTGATGGATATGTTGTGAACAAACCGATGAACCGGTATTTTGGCCGGAGTTTTGAGGATGCGGCCAAGAAGCTTCATCGCTGGCTTGTGAAGCCGCGGGATTTGGAAGGGTATGGCAAAGCGGAAGTAACGGTGGGGGGTGTGGATACAGTTGAATTGTCTTCAAAGACGATGGAGGTTAAAAAGGAAAAAGGCTTGTATTTTATCGGGGAAGTTGTGGATGTGACGGGGCATTTAGGAGGTCACAATTTTCAGTGGGCCTGGGCTTCAGGGTATGTGGCTGGCCAATGCATGTAACGAGGCTTTGGAACTTGCATATTGGCTTTAATATATGCTATTAATACATTAGAAATGAAAAAAAGGAGATGAGATGAAACCTAAAAAAACCGTTTTCCTGATGTCAGGAATTTTGTTTGTTATGATGGTGCTGTTTTTGCCATCGTTGTCATTCGCTCAGAATTCTCCTGGTTCGAGAGGTGGACAGGGAGTTGGACAGGGTTCTCAAGGTCATGGTAATCCCCCGGGACCACAGGGCGGCCAAGGAGCGGGACCTAGATTTCAGGGAGAGCATCATCTGACGGGACAATATGGTAATCAGGGAAGGGGTCCAAGATTTGGCGAACAAGATTTTGAGGCTGGCGAGTGGAATGGACAAGGACACCCACCTCGAAGATTTCCACCGCATGGAGAGTTTGGAGGAGAAGAGAGTGGTGAAGGAGATGGAGAAGGACAACATCATAGGAGACGTCCGCCTCCTGAACAGTCTGGCGAAGGAGGAGAGGGTGAAGGGGGTGGCGAGGTTCAACATCACAGGAGACGTCCACCTCCCGGACAATTTGACGGAGAGGGAAGTGACGGTGTAGATAGGAATCCT
>JADFSZ010000147.1 GCA_022560555.1 PVC group bacterium | reverse complement strand
TCAAAATTTGGAAGAGGCGGCTCTGTTTGTGGAAAAAAAACCTCACAGACATGCTGTGGGGCGGTGTTACCGGTGCGAAACGATTGTAGAGCCGTACATTTCGAATCAATGGTTTGTCAAGATGGAGCCTCTGGCCCGTGCCGCGATCAAGGTCGTTGAAGAAGGAAAAATCAAATTCTATCCGGATCGCTGGACCAAAGTTTATTTGAATTGGATGAACAATATCCGGGATTGGTGTATCTCCCGGCAAATTTGGTGGGGACATCGGATACCTGTCTATTATTGTAAAAATTGTCATGTGGCAGGTAAAGGTGTGATTGTTTCTGAGAATAAACCTCAGTCGTGTCCTGAATGCGGCGGTACTGAAATCTCTCAGGATCCTGATGTTCTGGATACATGGTTTTCATCCTGGTTATGGCCCATTTCTACCTTGGGTTGGCCCGATCAAACTGAAGATTTAAAGACATTTTATCCTACACAAACGCTTTCCACCGCGGCCGAAATTATTTTCTTTTGGGTGGCCCGGATGGTTATGTCCGGTCTCGAATTTACGGGAGAGATTCCGTTTTCTGATGTGTATATTCATGGAACTGTTCGGGATGATCATGGTAGAAAGATGAGTAAATCACTGGGCAATACGGTTGATCCGCTTCACATTATCAAAAAATATTCCGCTGATGCTTTAAGATTCAGCATGATGGCCATCTGCGCTCAGGGGCAAGATGTTTATATATCCGAAGAAAAATTTGAATTGGGACGAAATTTTTGTAATAAATTGTGGAACGCGACACGATTTACATTTATGACGATGCCGATCGAGAAGGATGAGATTCAACAAGCCTTTCAAATGGAAAAGCATGAGTTGAAAGATCTTGCGGATACGCACAAATGGATCCTTTCCAAACTTGACAGGGCTGTCGAAGAGATTACAAAGAACCTGGATGCTTTTCGTATAGGAGAAGCTGTCCAGAGCCTGCATGAATTATTTTGGCACCATTTCTGTGATTGGTACCTAGAATTGATAAAAGTGGACCGGGATCATCCCAGAAACAAGGAGGTCACGTATTATGTGCTGACTCAAATCCTAAAATTACTTCATCCGATCGCTCCCTTTATCACGGAAGAAATTTGGAATAAGATTTTGCCCGGGACAAGCATTATGAACCAACCATGGCCGAAAGCGGATACATGCTACAGGAATCCGGCTATTGAAGAAGAGTTTGACCTTGTTCAAGAGGTGATCCGTCATATCCGTAATATCAGGAAGGACAAAGGAGTGGCGCCGTCGAAATCCATTCGGGTTTTGATCAGTACGTCCAAGACATCCGTAACAGAGCTTATCAAGAGATATGAACCATATATTGTGCATCTGACTAAGATTGAAGACCTTTCAATTGGAGAAAATCTTGAAAAACCAAAAGATAGTGTTGCTTCAGTCATGAAAGATTTGGTGATTTATGTTTTGATGGAAGGCCTGATTGATTTAGAAAAAGAGAAAAAAAGACTCACCCGGCAACTCCAGGATCTGGATAGGCTTATTAAGCAGGGCTCCGGCAAGCTGGAGAATAAAGAGTTTCTTCAAAAAGCGCCCCAGGACGTGATTAAACGCATGCGTGACAGGCTAACAGAGCTTCACGAACAGCAAAAGAAAGTCGAAGAAGGCCTAAAAATCCTAGTAACATAGTTTTTGTCAAATCTCACAAGCTGAATCTATGAATACAATTTTGAAGTCACATGATGTCCAAAACTTGATTCGTCTCGCTCTTGATGAGGATAGCGTAAGGCATGATGTCACGGCGAATGTGGCTGAATTGCAAAAAATGGCCGAAGCGCATATTATCGCTAAGGAGCCGTGTGTTTTAGCCGGTGTTGACGTTTTGAGAGATATTTTTAGAAAACTAAACAAAAAGATACGTGTAACTGCTCTATACAGAGATGGTGCTTATGTCACAAAGGGATGCGTTGTATTCAAGGTGAAAGGGAATCTTGTTTGTATTCTGAAGGCAGAAAGAACCGCGCTTAATTTTCTGGGGCGCATGAGCGGTGTGGCAAGTCTTACACGTAAATATATCAAGGCTTTAGGTCGATCAAAGACAAAAATTTATGATACGAGGAAAACGATCCCGGGATGGAGGGTACTAGATAAATATGCTGTCATCGTAGGGGGGGGCACCAATCATCGTATGAATTTGAGTGACGGTGTTTTGCTCAAGGAGAATCATCTTCAAGCGTTTAATGGAGGTGTTTCATTGAATGACATTGTCAGAAAGTACCGAAAGGGGAAAAGACCGAGATTTATCGAAATTGAAGTTCGTAATATCAAAGAAGCATGTCTTGCCCTTCAGACGGATGCGGATATCATCATGTTTGATAACATGAAACCAGGGATTATTCGAAAAATTATTCACAAGACTCGTCTGACCATGCCGAAAAAGAGGACTGTATTTGAGGCCTCTGGGGGCATAACCCTAAAAAACATAAAAGACTACGCTCATTTAGGTCTCAATCGTATTGCGATTGGGGCCATTACGCATTCCGCGCGGACTATTGATTTTACATGCCTTGTCCAAAAAGTCTCCAGCTTGTAAACGCGATTGATATATACGTAACTTATTTTATATAAATATGTTATGTATATTTTTCTTCTGATTAGCTTTTGGTTTCCTGAGCACAGAAATGGTTGTAAATCCTTTTTTTTTTGATACTTGACACTAATTAGCAAAGCTGATATATTCTTATAACTTATTTATACTATTACGTTAGGGTTAGATTTAAAACTTCTCACATAGAACCCATGAATATGGTATATGAATATAGAAGAGGATAACAACCTAAATCAAAATGACAAATCCGGATTAAGCAGCGAAGAAGAACAGTTGATTTCCGGAAATTTGGAAACCCCGAATACTAAGGAGTCACAACCTACTGAAGAAATAAAGATTAAATTGCCAAAGCCGGATGAGTCTGATAAAAAAGAAGTCAAAAATATAACAATACAACCACCGGATCTGAGCCTTAAACCTGCAGTTGAAAATCAAAAGGCAAAAGAAGAGATTCCGAAAAAAGATTCAATAAAGATAGACGCTGTTTCCCCGGTTACACCTAAGGGGAATTTTCAGAATAATTTAAGCCTTAAACCGGCGGGTGAGAATCAAAAGATTCAAGAAGAAATTGCGAAAAAGGATCCGGTAAAAACGTACGCTGTTTCGCAAGTTACACCTAAGAGTAGTTCCGATAAAGTCTTTTATATAACTATGAGTGTTGCTATATTCTTTTACTTAATGAGCGGTTGGATTTTACTCGCTTATTTTTCAATTTTACCCTTGCCGGAAGTTATAAGGAGTTTTGTCGTAAGTTTTGGAAAAATATTATCTTAAAAACAAATAATCACTCGAATAGATGATGTACGTGTGAGAAGGAGGTAGAAAGATGACAATAACGAAAAAGCAGCTTGTGAATGAAATAGCCGATAAGCTTAATCAGACTCAGCTGAAAACTCAAAAAGTGGTGGAAGAATTCCTTTCAGCCATAAAACACCATCTGGAATCCGGAAATCGTATTGAATTACGCGGATTTGGGCGTTTCGGGGTCAAAGTCCGTAAGCCTAAAGTCGGCCGTAATCCAAGAACCGGACAGGAAGTCGGTATTCCTGAAAAGAGAGTTGTGTGGTTTAAAGTTGGCAAGGAGTTAAGATTTATGGTTGAAGAAGCGGCCTCTCCGAAACCTCAAGCATAAGTTGAGTGTTACGATACGTGTAAAGGCCGGTTTCCCGGAAGGACAGTTCAATTTCTTTTTATGGAAGATGAAAGCATCCTTCCTCGGTATATTAAACCCGGCAGAGAGGGAAATGAAGTTTGATGTTTTACAAACTTATGGGGGATCAAACATTGGTTTTTTTTAATGCAGAAAAAACATAAATGGATCGTTGGGTGCGTACTTGTTCTTTTTGGCATAGGTGTGGTTTTTACTGTTACTCGATCCCGACAGGGACCGCCAGATGTTGAGCGGGAACAATTATTAAAGACGTCACAAACAAAACAAGCAGGTGAAGAAGATGAGTCCAAAGTACCATCTCAATCACAGGGCATGCGAAAAGATATGATACCAACGCCCCCTCAGCCCGTATCGGAAAAAGATCTTAAAACACCCCCATTGCCACCGGATTTAAAAATTCCTGATTTAACACAATTAGAACCCGAGGATGTCACGCCGGACCTTGAGAGTTATGAGGCTCCGGATCAATTGGCTTTTAAACAGCCGGCACCGCCGCGAGGTCAAAAAGAAAGTCGGCCCAAAGCAGGTGGTCCCATGCCTCCCGAAAAAGCTCTTGATATGCCGTTAAAAGGATTGGAGCCAAAAGAGCCGGTTTCCACTACCCTTGCCTCTGGGGTACCTGAACTTGGGTCTCAGGCAGCCGATGTGAATATCCAAAAAGATTTTGAATCCATACCC
>JADFSZ010000005.1 GCA_022560555.1 PVC group bacterium | reverse complement strand
CTCCAACACAAGGTCATACATAGACAAGGTCGTGTTTCCAAAATGAGTGGATACCCAAAACGTTCTGATGTGAATGACAAGAAAAATCAAAACAAATATGGCTGAAATATTGAGGATGCGCGCTGCCAATGAAGAGTTTTCCCGGCTTTTGTTTACAAGATAACCAACTGAGCGTGCTTTTCTTGCCTGAGCCATCAAAATGAAAGCATCACCTATATGAAGAAGAAACCCAAGTGCGAGAATAATCTCGAGGGCACGAATAAAAATATTAGAAGACATCTTTTCGGCATAACTGTTAAAGAGGCCGGGGCCGAAATAGAGTAAAGAATTCCCGATTAAATGGACGATAAGAAACAGACATAAAAAAAGGCCGGTGATTGCCATAACAAATTTACGGACAAGCGTGGAAGAAAAAAGGCCGTTCTTCATAAAATCCTGTTTTTCCCTGTTTTAAGGTAGATATGTGTTAAGAGATGATAGGGGCTTTAGAAATATTTGTCAAGGAAGGCTGTAAAACGGGAGCAAAGAAACAATTATAAATTTTTATGCGATCCGTCGCAAAACGCGATTTTTTTGGATTGTTTACACTGGCAGAGAGCGACGCGCTTTTTTTCCTCAAAAACCAGCTCCACAGGTGAAAAGTCCGTCCCTTTGTGGGATCCGTCACAAAAGGGTTGTTTTTTTGACAATCCGCAAGCACACCACCAATAGGTTCCTGCTTCGAGATCCATCACTGCGGGTGATTTTTCGGCGATTTGCGGTTTGTCCATAGAGCATGCGCTCCCTTCGTTCTTTGCGTATGATGTATGACACTATTGTGCCAGCATATGCAGTCCGGTATCAACATGAATTATCTCACCCGTAATGCCACGGCTGAGGTTGGAAGCTAAAAAGAGAGCTGTATCCCCGACTTCGGATGGATCTGTATTTCGCTTGAATGGCGATCTTTCAGCCGCGTATTTTAGCAAAGCGGTAAAATGAGAGAGTCCCCGCGCGGCCAGCGTATTGATCGGCCCCGCGGAAATACCGTTCACGCGAATATTTTTCGCCCCGAGTTCGTTGGCCAAATATCTAAGAGATGATTCGAGCGCGGCTTTCGCGACGCCCATAACATTGTATCCCGGGACCACGCGTGTGGACCCCAAGTATGTCATAGCGATGATCGATCCGCCCTCGGTCATATAAGGGGCTGCCGCTCGGGCTAAAGAAATGAGCGAATACGCGCTCACATCCATGGAAAGTTTAAACCCGTCGCGTGACGTATTAACAAAACCGTTACTGAGATCATCTTTATTGGCAAAAGCAACCGAGTGAACGAGAAAATCGATTTTCCCGAGAGCTTGTCCCAGTTCATCAATAGCTTTTTTGACGTGGTCATCGTTGCTCACATCACATTCGCATAGTGGAGAGCCGGGCATGGTGCCTTCGACAAGCGACTTGACCTTTTCCAGCAAACGTTCCGTTTGATATGTAAAACCCAGTTTGGCGCCCTCGCGGGATAAAGATTCCGCAATGGCCCAGGCAATGCTTCTTTTATTCGCGACACCGACGATGACACCACATTTGTTATTTAAAAGCATGTTTCTCCTTAGTCAGTTCGGAGTTATAAGTTTGAAGAATTTCCGTATTCCTGCTTAACGGTTTTTATCTTACCATTTACGATTTACCATTTTTGATTATCCCCCTTTAAATTCAGCCACAAGCCCCGAGATACTCGACTTGGCATCCCCAAAGAGCATCCGTGTATTATCCTTAAAAAACAAAGGATTATCAATCCCGGCAAATCCGGATGCCATCGAACGTTTTAAGACAAAAACGGTTCTCGCGCGATCCACTTCAACAATCGGCATCCCGTAAATCGGACTTGATTCATCATCGCGGGCCGCGGGATTTACCACATCATTAGCACCGACAACTATGCACACATCAACCGTTTCCATCGTCGGATTAATTTCGTCAGGCTCCACGAGTTCGTCATACGGGACGTTGGCTTCTGCCAGTAAAACATTCATATGACCGGGCATTCGCCCCGCCACGGGATGAATCCCGTATTTGACTTCACATCCATTTTCTTCAAGAAGTTCTCCCAACTCACGTACCACATGTTGAGCCTGCGCGACAGCGAGCCCATAGCCGGGAACAATGAGAACCGAACGCGCAGCTTCTAAAATCAAATAAGCATCCGCCACATTGATCGGGCTCACTTCTCCTTGAATCCCCCCACCGCCTTTTTTCGAAGTTGTGACGGATCCGAATCCACTGAAGAGAACATTGGCCAGGGACCGGTTCATGGCTTTACACATAATGTTCGTCAAAACCATTCCGCTCGCCCCTACAAGGGCACCGGCAACAATAAGAATATTGTTTTTTATCACAAAGCCTGCCGCGCACGCGGCCAATCCAGAATAACTATTGAGAAGAGAAATGACAACCGGCATATCCGCCCCTCCGATCGGAATCACCACCAGCACACCCAGAACCAAAGAAAGCACAACCGCGACGAGAAACAAGGGATAATGCGCGGCGGAATTCATCGTATACAAAACGCAAATCCAAACGGTGGCTACTAAAAGCGCCCCGTTGACAATTTGTTGCCCTTTATATAGAACCGCCTTGGAGATGGCTTTCCATGTATCGGACAGCTTAATAAAGGCAACCATACTACCCGTAAACGTCAAACCTCCGATGAGAACGGATAAATAAATCGTAAATGCGGTAAAAGCTCCCTGATCCCTCATCATATGATACACGGACCATCCCACAAGAAGACTCGAGATACCGCCAAAACCGTTAAAAATCGCGACCATTTCCGGCATCCGTGTCATAGCCACAAGACGCGCGGTAAAAAAACCGATCACGGTTCCGATCAAAATCGCGATCGCGATCCACTTGTACGTAACAATGTCTTTGGATATAAGAGTCAGAACGATGGCAATCAACATCCCCGTGGCTGAAAGCAAATTTCCTTTTCGGGCTGTGGCCGGAGACGAAAGCATCCTCAGACCGATAATAAAGCATACGGATGCGCCAAGATACGCGATATTGGTCCAAACAACGGGATTCATTTATGCCCTTCTTTCTTTTTGAACATCGCGAGCAT
Source organism: PVC group bacterium (assembly GCA_022560555.1). Taxonomy (GTDB): domain Bacteria; class JADFSZ01; order JADFSZ01; family JADFSZ01; genus JADFSZ01. The sequence goes on along the minus strand of JADFSZ010000005.1, from coordinate 16,978 downwards.
ACGATCCGTCACAAAATATCCACCAACCACATTGATCGTTGCAAAAACAACAGCCAGCGACCCTAAAATCACGGTGACTCTTTGATCCAGTTCTGTTCCCGCGGATAGAAGGGCTCCGACAAGGGTAATACCCGAAATCGCGTTGGACCCGGACATCAGAGGCGTATGCAAGGTTGATGGAACTTTTGAGATAAGCTCAAACCCAAGGAAGATCGATAAAAGCAGAATAAAGCCTAAATATATTCCGACCATTGTCTCGTCCATTTATATCTCCTAATTGCTTTGGTATACGGACAGTAGTTTTTCGTTCACAATTTCACCCTCATGGGTCACAAGACAGCCTTGAATGATTTCATCTTCACGATTGAGATTAAACTTCTTTTGATCTTTGTCCCAAAAGTGTGTGAGAAAACTCGTGACATTCGCCGAATACATCTCAGACGCGTTTTTAGCCACATGCCCCGGAAGATTGCCGAGCCCGATAATTCTGACACCGTTCACATCCACTTCCTCGTCTACTTTAGTTCCGGCCACATTTCCTCCCGATTCCGCAGCCAAATCCACTATAATGCTTCCCGGTTTCATTTGTTTGACCATATCTTCTTTGATAATCAAAGGAGCCTTTCGCCCAAAGAGCTGTGCCGTTGTGATCACAATATCTGCCAACGCACAATGTTTTGCCATACCCTCTTGCTGTTTAGCCATTTGTTCGTCTGTTAATGCCTTGGCATATCCATCTTTTGTTTGTCCCATTTCGCCCAGATCAATTTTAACAAATTTTGCGCCCAGGCTCTTCACTTGCTCTTCGACAACCGGGCGCGTATCAAACGCCTCAACACGCGCTCCAAGTCTTTTCGCCGTTGCGATGGCCTGAAGTCCCGCCACCCCCACGCCGATGATAAAAACACGCGACGGAGAGATGGTTCCGGCGGGTGTCATCATCATGGGGAAAATCTTGTCCAGCCTCTCAGCAGCAAGAATCACGGCCACGTATCCCGCAAGATTGGCCTGCGACGATAAAACATCCATTTTTTGCGCTAATGTCGTTCGCGGAATCATTTCTAAACTGACCGCACTCACCTTGGCGTCAGCCAGAGTTTTTACAAGGTCTTTTTCGTTAAACGGATCGAGATAACTGACATGCACACAGCCGGGTTTCAGAATTTGAACATCTTCGGCGGAGGGTTTTCGTAAGCGCACACAAATATCAGCTGAACTTAGAAGTTTCGTTCTCTCCGGCTCAATTTGGACGCCGACATCCTGATATTCTTGGTCCGATATTTTGATCGATGATCCTAAGCCGGCTTCAACGGTAATCTCCGCGCCGAGTTTGATCAGTTTGTCAGCGGATGCGGGCAGAAGACTGACACGGCGCTCACCAACATGAGTTTCTTTTGGAACACAGATCCTCATCAAGTTCATCCTTCGATCAGGCTGTTTAGAGGAAAAGAGTTTATCTATATAGGTTTGGATAAATCGCTAAGACCTTAGCAAAAACAACTTGGTCTGTCAAGAATCAAAACTTCATAGAAACAGCCCCTCCAAGCACGTTTGACGCGCGCCAGATGCTTGTCGATGATTGGTAATTGAGCTTCCACATATAATAAAATTTTGCGCTCAACGTTTCTGTCAGTTTTGATTTTATGCCCGCGTAGATGCGGTTTTGATCAAAGCGGTTATCTTCGATGGTAAAGAAAATTTCATCGGCAATATAAGGCTGAATTTCAAATGGGGTCCATTTCACAGGAGGGGTCACTGTCAATTTATTACGAAAGCGCCAACGATCGGATTTGTTTGTTCTAATTCGACGTTCTAATCGTGCCCGGGTTGAGATTTTAAATCCGGAAAGTTCGGTTTTTAGGGCCATCTCTACATAGGGTCGCTCTTCGTTCTCCCAATCTCCGCTTGTGCCCTTTTCTTCGATGTGTCTAAAAGACGCCCCCACATCCATCCAGGGAAACAAGCGATACATAATTTTAACGTCACCATGAATATAAAAATATTCCGAAAAATTATCGCGAAACTTTGCTTCTTGATTCAGTTTAATCTTTAAGTCGTCTGTGATCGGCACACTAACATTGGCATCTTGCCAAAAACCCCAATCATCCGACGCATACGATACATCACAACTTAGAATCCCCATCATCAATACAGTAAGCCATAAAATACCAATTTTACCCTTTATCTTAAGTGTCACCCTTTACCCTTTCTTATACCTGTTCATTAATGGATTGGAAAAAATTATTTAATCATGAGATACCGATCGCGAATCTTGAGACTGATATAATCAATAACGAGAACCGTGACAAAAACAATGAGAATCAACATAAAGACTTTGTCATATTCCAAATATCTTAAATAGGCGCTAATATAAAACCCAATTCCCCCCGCCCCGACAAATCCCAATATCGTTGACGCTCTCACATTGTATTCAAACATAAAGAGAGCTTGGCTGATCAGATGGTTCGCGCTCTCGGGAATCACTACAAAGCGGATGAGCTGGAATTTACTTGCCCCCATTCCGGACATTGCTTCTAGAGGCTCAGGATTGATCCCTTCAATTGCTTCATACTGGAGTTTCCCAAGATAACCTGTTGTGTACATCACCGTGGCCAAAACTCCGGCAAAGGGCCCAAGCCCGATCATGATCACAAAAACAACGGCCCATAAGAGCGAAGGCATAGTACGGATGGCTCCTAAAAAAACACGTACGGGAATGGTGACACGCTTAGAAAAGAGATTTCGTGCCCCTAAGATTCCGAACGGCAACGATAACGCCAGGCCAAGCAAAGTTCCCATATAGGCAATTTGAAGCGTTTCTGCAACAGCTTTTAGAGACACGGAAAAAAGACTCATATCCGGAGGAAACGCGTCATTGAGAAGTGTAAAAAGGTTTTTCATACCGGGAACAATTTTAAACGGTCGAATATCCAAATGCCAGCCGCACAAAAAGAGCAATCCGAACAGAAGTGCGGCTATGACACATTTAAAATAAATGCGATACGAATACGAGTGGAAATTTATCGAGGAGAAGGGAATCATATCGGCATGTTTCTAAAACGTCCAAATGTCAGAAAATTTAGGCTCCCAGGCTTTGAAGTCGGATACCTCAAGAGACCCTTCCGGCGTAATAGCCGACACGGTATTACAAAACTCCCGCGCCAATGCCAAATTATGCTCAACCATAATCACGGTGAGATCCAGATTGATTTTTAACTTGATGATTTCTTTCATGATCCTCTCCGCGTTGTTATAATCCAGATCCGAAAGAAATTCATCAGCTAAAAGAATCTTAGGATTTTGCATGAGGGCCCTGGCGATGGCAACTCGTTTTTGTTCGCCGCCGGATAATTTATGTACGCGAATATCTGCTTTAGGCAAAAGCCCTAATTTCTCGAGAAGTATATCCGATCTCTCAAGCTCGATTTTCGGGAAAATTTTCAGGCATGTTCGCAGGGAGCCAATCCGGGCCAAACTTCCCATCAAAACATTTTCGCGGGCTGTGAGAATTTTCACGAGACCCAAGTTTTGCGGAATATACCCGATCTGATGTCTCAAGGATATAAGATCGGCGTGTTTTTGTCCGTTAATCCGGCAACCCAAAACATTCACATACCCCTCATCGGGACGAACAAGTCCGTTAATTATTTTAATCAGAGTCGTTTTCCCCGTTCCGCTCGGGCCGATGATCCCATGAACAACACCTTGAGAAACCCGGAGGGAAACATTTTTGAGAACGGATATACGTCCAAAAGAGACGGACACATTCTTAAGCTCTACAAGTGTTGGACGGGTTGGAGTAGATAATTGTTGATCCGTTTGTGTTTGAGAAGAAGTCACAAGAAAACCCTTATTTATGTTTTGCAAACACTTTTTTATGAACACCCGTTAGCCGCTCGAACGCGGGGCCAAAATCCCCTAAATGTTCTTCAGTATTTGTCGCGGTGAGTCCGGTCACTCCGTAGAGTCTTTCCAAAAGACCTTGATGTTCGGGTTGATTCAATAAAAGCATGGCACTAATAAAACGTTCTTTTAATTCTTGCGGCATATCAGACTTAACCACAATCGGATGCGACGGAACTTTTCCCAGCCGTTCAATGGATTTTATTTTTTCCCGATCCCCGGCTTTAAGATACTTTTGGGGCGCGTCATGCGCGAGCGCGGCCGCATCCACTTTGCCTTCGATCAGCAATTTCAATGATTGTTTATATCCACCTGAAATAACATACTGACTAAAAGATTGACCTAGGCTCTTTTCAAGGGAGATAAAGTCCTGTCCCTCAACCTCAATCAGCCCTCTTTGAACCATCGTACCGATAGGAAAAATAAATCCGCTTGAACCCGTCCAGCTAGTAAACGCGATTCTTTTGTTTAATATATCCTTTAGACTTTTAATATCACTATCGCTTCTAACATACACCTCACACCAATAGTAGGGGGATCCGCTTTTCAATTCGGCCAGAACAACCTCGGCATCCGCTTTTTGGCAGGCAATCCAGGCCGGTCCGGAATCCATAAAGGCCGCGTTAATGTGTCCGAAACGGAGGCCCTCGATCAACGATTCATACGCCGTCGGAACAACAACATTCACGGGCATTCTCATCGCATTGGATAAAAATTCCGCTAAAGCCTCCGCTTTCGGGGTTAGTTCACTCGCCTTTTCTGTTGGAATAAAACCAAGCGTGAAAGACACCTCCTCGTCGGCAAACACATTCATAGTCAACAAACAAAAACATACAACCGATATCCAAATATTTTTAACAATTCTGTTCACGCTCGCAGCTCCTTATCTCTTGTGCTCAGGCGGTTCAAAAAACTTTTGTTAACTATGCTTAACATCCGTTAATTTACATGAACATCTGACAAGTGTCAATAACTATTTTTCGTCCCGGGACACCGCGCCCAAGTACGTCTTAATTTATTGACAATGAATGAGTTAGAAAGAATATAGTTTGAAGCCCTCTGACGTGTCCTTGACAAGATCTTCTGACACGTTATAATCGTTTTCCTTTTAAACTCATTTATATCACAGTCTTATTGAACGAACCGTCTCGAGGAGTTTGAAAAATGGTCATGGATCTGAACGACGCGAGCCACTGGCGTGAATTCGAGAAAAACGAGATTACGCATTCGGCCGCTCATTATTTGATGGCCATCAATCACCTGCACGATGAGTTTGGGTACGCCCGCGTCACAAATGTAGCCAATGTGCTTGAAATTTCACGCGGGGCCGCCTCCATGGCGCTCACACAACTTAAAAAGCGCGGCTGGGTCACGGAAGATGCCAATCGCTTTCTCGTTCTTTCCGATATAGGAAAACAAATGGCAGAATCCGTAGAGCAAAACTTTGTTATCCTATCTCAATTTTTTCAGGATGTCTTACGCGTCCCAACCGAAGTGGCTCTCTCCGATGCCTGTAAGATGGAACATCTAATGAGTCTCGAAACGGGTCAAAGGATGCTTCGATTTATGCGCTATATCATGCGAGATAAAGACATTTCCAAAAGAATTCAAAGAGTTGTCTTAAAACAGGGCACTAAAAAACCTAAGCACCGATCTCAATCCAAAAAACCAAAAGCTCGCTTAAAAAACCTATAGACCAAAGTCACCCAACGCTAACTGAGGAGCATCCCCTATGAGCACCCTTGGAGAAGAATCAAGGCCCCTACGCGTCGCTATTATCGGAAGCGGCCCCAGCGGATTTTACGCAGCCGAAGCTTTGTTAAAATCTGATCGTGTCGTCGATGTCGATATGTATGACCGGCTTCCCATCCCCTTCGGCCTGGTCCGCGGCGGCGTGGCACCTGATCATCCAAAAATCAAAAGTGTTATTAAGCTTTACGAAAAAACGGCAGCTCATGAACGCTTTCATTTTTTAGGAAACGTCAATATTGGAAAGAACCTCTCGGTGGATGAACTAAGAACACATTATGACGCTATATTGTTCAGCTGTGGAGCCGAGACAGACCGTCGTTTAGGCATTCCCGGCGAAGATCTCACGGGCAGTTATACCGCGACCGAATTTGTCGGCTGGTACAACGGACATCCCGATTATCAGGACCGCACATTTGATCTGTCCCATGAAGTCGCTATCATTATCGGACAAGGAAATGTGGCCATGGATGTTTCACGAATCCTTTCTAAAACCGTGGATGAACTCAGAACCACCGATATGGCTCAGCACGCGCTTGACGCTTTGGCCGAAAGCAAAATCAAAGAAATTCATCTCATCGGACGACGAGGCCCGATTCAGGCAAAATTCACAAAAGTTGAAATTGCTGAATTTGGAGAACTTACCGACTGTGATCCTGTCTTCAATAATCCGGAAGATTTAACGCTGAATACCGCAAGCCAAGTCGAACTTGACGATGCTAAAAACACGCTGAGTCAGAGAAACTGGAAAGTTTTTCAAGAATTTTTGACAAGATCCCCTGCAAGTCAAAAATCAAAGAAATTCATTATCCATTTTTTTCAAAGCCCTATTGAACTTATCGGGAACAACAAACTCGAAAAAATACTATTGGAAAAAAATGAACTCACGGGTGAGGCTTTTAGTCAAAAAGCCAAGGGCACCGGCGAAACTCAGGAGCTCTCCTGCGGGCTCCTGTTTCGAAGCGTAGGATACAGGGGGATTGCTATTCCCGGCGTTCCGTTTGATGATAAACGGGGGATCTTTCCCAACCGAGACGGGAGAATCACCGACAACAATCAAACCGTCCCTGGTCTCTACGCCGCAGGATGGATCAAGCGCGGCCCCAGCGGCGTGATCGGAACTAATAAGCCGGATAGCATCGCTACGGTCCAGTTAATACTGGCTGATGCCCCGACCTTGGCCCCATGCAAAAATCCGTCTACGGATTCTGTCCTAGATCTCTTAAAGAGCCGTGATGTCCGCGTGGTCAGTTTTCCGGATTGGAAAAAAATCGATCAAGCAGAGATTGAAAACGGACAAGCCAAGGGAAAACCCAGAGAAAAATTTACCTCGATCGCGGAGATGATCGCGGTTCTTGATGGCTCTCCTGTTTCTTAAAGTTTTTAAAACAAAAAACCCTGAAGAACTTTCTTCAGGGTTTTTCACGAAATACGATATACGATATCCGAAATACGGCTTTTACGCTTTAGCCATTTTTGCCGCCGTGTACAACTCACCGACTTTTTTCCAATTGACCACATTCCAAAATGCTTTAATGTAATCCGGCCGGCGGTTTTGATAATTCAAATAATACGCGTGTTCCCATACGTCTAAACCCAAAATAGGCTTTCCCGGACATTCCGCGATTCCCTTCATCAGAGGGCTATCTTGATTGGGGGTTGAACATACACACAGTTTTCCGCCCTCATCAATCGTGAGCCAAGCCCAGCCTGAACCAAACCGCGTCATTCCTGCATTGGCAAAAGCAACTTGAAACTTTTCAAAGCTTCCGAATGTTGACTGAATATCTTCGGCCAATTCCCCACCGGGAGCTCCGGATTCAGATGATAAAATCTGCCAAAACAACGAATGATTGGCATGTCCGCCCCCGTTGTTTCTTACGGCACCCTGTTTGTCTTTCGGCAATTGATTGATGTTGGCAATAACATCTTCAATGGCTTGATTTTCAAATTCCGTTCCTTGGAGAGCATCATTCACTTTCGTGATATACGCTTGATGATGCTTGGTGTGATGAATTTCCATCGTCTTCGCGTCAATATGAGGTTCGAGCGCGTTAAATTCATACGGCAATTTCGGCAATTCATAAGCCATGAGAAACCTCCTTCAATAAACTAGGTTAGCGTGATATATTCGGCAGTTTAGTTCATAAAACCTAAAGGCGCAAGCAAACTTTTAGGTCGTGATCACTTCGATTTCCGAGTCAAATTCATCACGTAAAATCCCCTGAATAGCTTGAAGCGTTCCGGCCGTTGAACTTGGGCACGAACCGCATGCCCCTTGATAAAGCACTTTCAAAATATGATTTTCATAACTTATCAGCTCGAGATCGCCCCCATCCCCTTGCAGATAAGGCCTTACCGTTCGATCAAGAATTTCGTCAATTTTAGCGAATTCCGGGCTTTTGGGCTCACGATCGACTTTGGGTACAAATGTACTCAGTTTTTCTATAAAATTCGGATCATGCGCTACAATATGTTCCAGTATCACTTTCTTGATCTCTTCACTAACAACATCCCAATCTTGTTGACCATCTTGAGTCACACTAATCACATTTTCAAAAAAATGAACTTGTGTCACATTCGGGATCTCAAAAAGCTTCTGAATAATTACAATCCCTTCTGCTTCGTCAGGACCGCCGAAAGATGCTTTTTCACCGCTTTTAATTACATCCCTGTTCACAATAAATTTTAACGCATTTGGATTCGGTGTGTTCTGCACATTAATGATGATTTGCATAAATACCTCCTTTTAGTAATGTGTTAAAGCTTTTTTTCACCACAAAGGACACAGAGCAGGCAGGCAGGTTCACAGAAATTCTGATTTTAGCATTTATGTTTTAAATCTTTTCTCTGTGGTCTTTGTGATCTCTGCGGTGATTCCTTTTTGATTTTATACTTCTGTTGTGATCTCGCTCGTATGATTGAGCGCACCCTTCATCGTATGCCAACTCAATGTCGCGCATTTGACTCGAGCAGGATATTGCCAGATCCCCGAGAAAACAGTTAATTTCCCGAGTTTATGCGTATCCTTGTTCGGGTCCATTTTTTTCATGATCAGTTGATGAAACTCTTCAAACAAGCCTTCGGCTTCCTCAACCGTCTTCCCCTTGAGGCTGGCTGTCATCATGGATGCCGATGCTTTTGAGATAGCGCATCCATGGCCGTCAAAATTGATCTCTTCAATCAAGCCATCGGTGTTAATGGATAGATAAACATCATAGGCGTCCCCACAGAGAGGATTGTCCCCATGGGCCCGATGGGTATATGTCTCGATTTTCCCAAAATTTCTGGGCTTACGGTTATGCTCCAGTATGACCTGCTGATACAGTTCTCTGTTGTCCGTCATGTTATTTAAACACCGCTTTCACTTTTTCGATCGCTTTAATCAATATATCAACTTCTTCTTTTGTGTTATAAAGCGAAAAAGAGGCACGAGCGGTTGCCGGCAAGCCATATCGAGACATAAGCGGTTGAGCGCAGTGGTGACCTGTACGGACGGCCACTCCCTCTTCATCAATAATAGTTCCGATATCATGCGGATGAACATGATCCAAAACAAAAGAAGCAATGGGAACCTTATTCTTGGCCCTACCAATAATTTTTAGGCCTTCAACTTCTCCTAAAGATTGTGTCAGATAAGCTGAAATATCTTTTTCATGTTGCACAATAGATTCAAATCCAAGCTGATTGATATATTCGACGGCCGCCCCCAAACCTATGACACCCGCAATGTTCGGTGTGCCGGCTTCAAATTTATAAGGAATTGTGTTATAGGTTGTCTTGTCAAAACTGACAGACAGGATCATGTCACCACCGCCTTGAATCGGAGGCATGAGATTCAAATATTCGGCTTTGGCGTATAAAACCCCAACTCCGGTCGGGCCGAACATTTTATGTGCCGAAAACGCAAAAAAGTCGCAATCCAGATCCACAACATCCACGGGAAACTGCCCCACGGCCTGCGCCCCATCAATCAAAACAGGAATATTCCTTTCATGAGCCAGACGGATAATATCCTTAACCGGATTGATGGTTCCTAAAACATTTGAAACATACACAAGAGCAATCATCTTCGTTTTAGGACCGATGAGTTTTTCAAACTCATCCATGACTAGTTCCCCTTCATCCGTAATGGGGGCCACCTTGAGAACACATCCTTTTTCTTTGCATAAAATTTGCCAGGACACAATATTCGAGTGATGCTCCATCTCTGTGATTAGAATTTCGTCCCCGGACTTGATAAAAGTTTTTCCGTAGCTTTGAGAGACAAGGTTGATGGCATCCGTTGTTCCACGCGTAAATACAATTTCGGCACTTTGCCTGGCCGAGATAAACTGAGACACTTTTTCCCGGGCCTCTTCAAACCGGGCTGTGCTTTCTTCGGATAAAAAATGCACACCTCGATGAACATTGCTTGATAAATCCGTGTAATAATGCGTAATAGCGTCAATAACAGATTGAGGTTTTAACGTGGTCGCGGCATTATCCAAGTACACGAGATCACGACCCCTCACCAAGCGCTTTAAGGCAGGAAAATCTTGACGTATCTTAGATATATTCGTTTCCATGGTTAACATAATCTTTAATTTCGTTAAAGCCCTCTTTTATTCACCATAAAGGACACAGAGCCTGTCGGCCGGCAAGTTCACAGAGATTCTGATTTTAGCTCTTTCTCCTTAAGTCTTTGTGATTTCTTTATTTGCTCATCCACGAGAATTTTTTTTCTAAAAGATGAATAACAATTCCGGCTATCGTTTTATGTGTTATGCGTTCTAAAACATTGTTCGCGAACGCATGGCACAGCATCTGCACGGCATTTTCTCTGGATACTCCCCGGCTTTCGAAATAAAATATTTCGTCTTCATTTAATTGGCCGATGGTGGCTCCGTGCGTACAGCGGACATCATCGGCATATATTTCCAGCTCCGGCTTTGTGTCTATATGGCTCTGCCGGCTCAAGAGAATATTTTTATTGAGCTGGTACGCATTCGTTTTTTGGGCGCCGGGACGAACAAGAATCTTTCCGTTAAAAACTGCGCGCGCGGCATCTGTAAGGATCCCCTTATAAAGCTGATTGCTCGAACAATTCGGCTTGGCGTGCTCCACAAATGTGTGGTTGTCCATATGCTGCTTCCCCGTAGGCATATAAAGCCCGTCAAGACTAGAGTAACAACCCTCATCATCGAGCTTGATCCACAAACTATTCCTCAGCAATGCACTTCCTATAGATATAGTATAGTTCATCAGCTGACTGTCCTTTTTCTGAACAATTTGCGTATTCTTAACATGAAACGACTCATAACTCTCGGCTTGAAGAATCACATATTCAAGCTTTGCGTTTTCTTCGAGATACACTTTCGAGATCGGATTCATAAAAAACTTTGATTGATCAAAGCTCACGTAACTTTCTAAAACTGAGGCCTCACAAGACGCTCCCGCAAGTATCACATTCGTCGGATTCATCATACATCCGCTTGCGTTTTCGTCCGTGACATAGACGAGATGAATCATCTCTTGGATCACAGCATTTTTTTTAACTTCAATCACACACCCATTTTTGGAGACACTTTGATTAAGGAGGTAAAAAGGATCTTCTAATTTTATTTTTTTAGCCTCGTCAAAATTGTTCTTATATATAACATCGCGCAGCCGGCTTGTTGCGTCATCCGTTGAAGTCAAAATGTCATCTAAAAAGTGAATCGTAATGCCTTCGGGCAACTGATCCAAATGAGAGTATTTTTCAGACAATAATCCATTTATAAAGACAACAGAAACCCCATCGCTACCATCGCAAAAGCTTTTAAGATCATCCTCATGCATAAATTCCGTCGAGTTTGCCCATCGATATTCCGAAGACGTGATGGGACGAAGATCTGTATATTTCCAATCCTCAGTTTTTCTAGTCGGAAATCCCATTTCGAGAAGGTCATTCCAGAACTTGTCTTGGATTTCCCGCACGCCTTTTGACAGGTGTCCGTTCTCCGTTGATGTCTTCAGGCGCTGCAAGTTATCTAAAAACGGATCTTTGATTGATCGATCAATTTCCATAAATTTCCTTTATTTATTAAAAATGTTTTTTTAGAAATACACTTATTTTTTGTTCAGCCAATCATACCCACGGTCTTCAACCGTTAAGGCCAGCTCTTTATGGCCAGTCTCAGCGATCTTCCCGTCAATCATGATATGAACAAAATCCGGAACAATATAGTTAAGGAGTCTTTGGTAGTGCGTAATCAGAACAATCGCGTTATCTTTAGATTTAAGTTTATTGACTCCGGCCGCTACGATCCTCAAGGCATCAATATCAAGGCCTGAATCTGTTTCATCCAAAAATGATATCCGCGGAGTCAGCACGGCCATTTGAAGGATTTCGTTCCGCTTTTTCTCTCCGCCGGAAAAATCCACATTCAGCGGGCGGTTGAGATATTTCTCATCCATACTGAGCAATTTTATTTTTTCATGCAGATAGACATCAAAATCAATCGCATCCATTTCTTCGGCACCTTGGTCGCGGCAGATTGCGTTAAACGCGGCCTGAAGAAAAGATGTGTTTGTCACACCGGGAACCTCGACAGGATATTGAAAGGCCATAAAAACACCCTTTCTGGCCCGTTCATGAGGCTCTAGCTCCATTAAATCTATCTCCTTAAAGTTGACTTCATATGTGATGCTCCCTTGTGTCACTTCATACGCCGGATGCCCCGCGATCACTTTGGCAAGTGTGCTTTTTCCGGACCCGTTGGGCCCCATAATCGCATGCACTTCGCCCGCGTTTACCTTGAGGTTGACTCCCTTCAAGATCGGCGTTTCTTCAACGCTTACGTGTAAATCTTTAATTTCTAACATTTTTATTCCCTTTGCTGTGTTTGAATTATGATGACGTAACTAGCTGATATCCTCGATTGATCACCTGCATTGAATCGTCATTGGTCATGCGCAGTGAGTCATGACTTTTGTTTTTGAGTTCATGACACATGACTCATGTCTTTTTTATCCTACGCTTCCTTCCAATTTCATTTCGAGGAGTTTTATGGCTTCTACGGAGAATTCCAGGGGGAGTTCACGAAAGACATCTTTGCAGTACCCGTTGATCAAAAGGGAAATAGCTTCTTCGTCATCCAGGCCGCGGCTTTTCAGGTAAAAAATCTGCTCGGCATTAATTTTGGATGTTGTGGCTTCGTGTTCAACTGTCGCTGTGTTATTATTAATCTCCAAATATGGAAAAGTGTTCGCCGAACATTGATCTCCCACGAGCATGGAGTCACAATTCGAATAATTGCGGGCATTTTCAGCCCCGGACAATATCTTAACCAGCCCCCGATAACTGTTCACAGACTGATCACAGGAGATTCCTTTCGAGATGATTTTGCTCCGGGTGTTTTTACCAACATGAATCATTTTCGTTCCCGTATCCGCCTGCATCTTATTGTTGGTTAAGGCGACCGAATAAAATTCTCCGATAGAATAATCTCCCTGGAGGATCACGCTTGGATATTTCCATGTGATCGCCGCGCCGGCTTCCACCTGCGTCCAGGATATTTTAGAATGCGCTCCGACACATTTTCCCCGTTTCGTCACAAAGTTGAATATTCCGCCTTTCCCGTCTTTATCACCCGAATACCAATTCTGCACGGTCGAATATTTGATTTCCGCATGCTTCATGGTAATCAATTCCACAACAGCCGCGTGAAGCTGATTTTCATCCCGGCTGGGGGCCGTGCAGCCTTCGAGATAGCTGACATAACTCGCTTCTTCAGCCACGATCAGTGTTCTTTCAAATTGCCCCGTATCCATCGCATTGATACGAAAATATGTTGATAATTCTAAAGGACTTCGCACTCCTTTGGGAATATAGCAAAAGGAGCCATCGCTAAACACGGCAGCGTTAAGGGCCGCGAAAAAATTGTCCGTGTACGGCACAACACTGCCAAGATATTTTTGTATGAGCTCGGGATGCTTCTGAATGGCTTCGGAAAATGAGCAAAAAATCACACCCGCTTTCGCGAGAACATCCTGATGGGTCGTTCCCATTGAGATACTGTCAAACACAGCGTCCACGGCAACACCACTCAAGCGTTTTTGTTCCTGCACCGGGATTCCCAAGCGCTCAAATGTTTTCACAACCTCAGGATCAACTTCATCCAGACTTTTCGGCCCATCCTCCTTCTTTTTCACAGCCGAATAATACCGGATGGCTTGATAATCAATCTTTGGATAATACAGGTGCGCCCAATGGGGCTCTTCGAGCGTCTCCCAGTGACGAAAGGCTTTCAGGCGGAATTCCAACATAAATTCCGGTTCATTTCTTTTCTCAGAAATAAGCCGGATGATGCCTTCGTTGATACCTTTGGGAAAATCTTCCGTTTCAACATCCGTCGTAAAACCAAATTTATAATCACCGGCAAGTTGATTTTCTGAAATCGTTACTTCCGTTTGTGTTTTTTTTGAAGGATGTTCCATAAAAAGCACCTTTATTTTGAATTTAGAACGACAATTATACCAATCCGTGAATTTTTTCCGTGTTTCTTTTTAAATATTCTGATTTGATCTTTTGGGATTCCTGTTTGTTTTCAATCGTCATCAATTCATAAAGTGTGATTGTTTTATACAGCGAGAGTATTTTTTCATTTAAATAAATCATCGATGGAATAATACTGCACTGACACGTTAATTCGCAATTTCCGTATTCCTTATTGAGGCAATTTGTGATTTCTACCGGCCCTAAGACACATTCCATCAAGCCCAGCAGAGACACATGATTCAGATCCGCCGTGATCGAGTATCCGCCTTTCATGCCTTGTTCGCTTTTGAGCAGATGCCAGTCCTTCATAAGCTGCATCACACGGCTCGTGGAATCAAAAGGCATTTTGTAGTGTTCACTGATCTCTTTAGCTGTCGCACGCTCTCCCGGATACAGCTTATGCAGGAATTTTAAAACAATAATGGCATATTCAAGTTTTTTGTGAATTAATAGCATAGAATGCCCTTTATTCGGTTAAGGGTTGACATTATTAGGGCCCCTTGGATTTGTGTCAAGATAATTAAGTTATTTTTTAACTTATTTTTCTTCAAAAAAGATCCCCTTCCAAATCTGCGCTGGAAGGAGCTAGCTGTAAACACCCATTTATCAGCACCTTTCACAAATCCTGAGACATTGTTCTTGTTATAGAATATAACAAAAACCACGAAAATTGTCAATAAAATAAGTAAAAAAAAGTCTTATTTTAATTTTCACAATATATTTGTAATATTGTTGTTACGTATAACAACTTTATTTAATTAAGCTTAGACTATTTCTCGCTCGAGATTTCCCTGAGTAAACCGACGTGGTTGCGGGTGAAGATCTTCGATTCTCGATCTTTTGGAGAGCTTTGTCATCGGGGGCTTTTTTTCGTGTTGGCATACAGCAAGATCGGATGTGTTTTTAAAACGTTTTCCACCGAGCGATGGATATCATCTGAGAACTCAATGATGTTAGATATTTCTTCCAGGCTTGTAATCCCTTCAGCCACTTTTTCTAATCCGTTTTCAATAATGGTTTTAAAACCTGTTCTTTTCAGTTCTTTTAGAATCTCTCCCTCGGCAACTTTCTGAACAATCAATTCGCGAATGCGGTCTGTCACGAGAATAAACTCATACACAGCCGTACGCCCCAAATATCCGGATCCAAGACAATGATCACATCCCTGCCCTTTGCTAAAAACATCCACAGGTCTTTTTTTAAAGTAATTTTGAAACCGATCAAGAAGTTGCGAGGAAGGTAAATAAGGCTCGGAACATCTGGGACAATTGATTCGGACCAATCGCTGAGCGATGACAAGGGATAAACAAGAAGCCACCAAATAAGGCTTCATGCCGATATCATACAGTCGCGCGAATGTTGCGATCGCGCTGTTCGTATGAAGTGTAGAAAAAACCAAATGGCCCGTCATCGATGCGCGAAGAGCGATTTCCGCGGTCTCATCGTCACGAATTTCCCCGACAAGGATCACATTCGGGTCTTGCCGAAGTATGCTTCTAAGACCTTTGGCGAATGTGACACCCGCCTTTATGTTCACTTGGATCTGATTGATTCCGTTCATAAGATATTCGACAGGATCTTCGATTGTAATAATGTTTTTTTCTTCGCATTTTACATAATTCAATGCCGCGTAAATGCTTGATGTTTTTCCGGAACCCGTCGGGCCCGTCACGAGAACCATGCCTTGGGGTTTCTGGATGACGCCCTTAATAATTCTCAAATCTTTGTCACTAAACCCCAAACTTTCCAGCTGTGTTTTCGTTCCTTTAGGATCCAGAATCCGGATCACAATTTTTTCGCCAAAGAAAATCGGAATAATGGAAACCCTTAGATCAACTTTTCGATCTCCCATATTAAGTTTAATTCCCCCGTCCTGAGGTTTACGCTTCTCCGCGATGTCCAAGCCACTCATGACTTTGATACGGGCCACAAGTGAATTTTTAAGCTTCCTTGGCAGCTTGGCAATATTTTTCAAGTCCCCGTCAACCCGATACCGCACCTGCACTCCCGCGTCCTGAGGTTCAATATGTATGTCACTCGCCCGACAGCGAACAGGAATCCCTTATGATTTGATTTACGAGCCTCACCACAGGCGCGTCATTAGAACCTTTCGTATCAAAATGATCAAGATTGACTTCTTTATGTTGAGAGGAATCCAAAATCTCAAACAGGGACAAATCATCACACATATCGCCCACAATGCCTTCGAGTTTATAATATTTTTGAATGCAGTTATGGATGCGGGATTTTTCGGCAAAAAATGGTCTCAGGTTTTTTGAAGTCATGGCTTGGATATTATCCCGGACCATAATGTCGGTTGGGTCACACATAGCGAGGATTAAATCATTATCTTCTACCTTTAGAGGAAAAACTCCGTACTTAACGGCGAACTCATACGAAAGATACCCCACGGCATTGGGATCTATGTCCTTCTCTTCCAAATTCGAATGAGGGATATCAAAAGTATCACGAAGAATTTTTTTGAGATCACAAATCTTGAGATAGTTCTTTTCAAGAACCAGCTCATACACGGATTTTTCCTTAGTGGCCAGATGCTCACGAATGTGCGATACCTGCTCATCCGTCAGGATTTTCCGCTTATGAAGGTTTCTCAGAAATATTGACATATATAGGGCTAGTGTAAAGGTTCCTTAGTATGGCAAAATAGACTTATATATGGCAAAATAGACTCAAAGGTTCCTTCGTTAAAACGCAAATTAGAGGCCAAAAAACTCTATTCATCACAACTAACTCATAAATAATAATTTAGATAAATGTCTGGCTCAGGAATCACTGCCATTTGCC
>JADFSZ010000146.1 GCA_022560555.1 PVC group bacterium | reverse complement strand
ATAAACGTCGACATGACTCATGCCTCGAATCATACACTTTTCCAAAGAGCCCGCAAATTGTTCGCTTGTCTTCGTTTGACCCGACTTATCCAAGAATATTTTATGACGGGATTGATCTAAATATTTTTTTAATTTTTGAGCATCAATTTTCTGACGCTCAAGGATAGTCATATTCAAATTTCCTTCTTCCTTAAGAACAATTTTTTCAAAACGAATGTACCGTGATAACTTTTTTTCATAAAAAGCTTCCCCCTGCCGAATAAATTGTTCTTTGGTTTTTCCAAAGTAAATCAATCGCACTGAAAGCATCTTTTTATCCTTAAGGCTGCCTCGTGGATTCCTTATCGCAAAAATGCGCCCGGGTCTCCTCAATCAACCGCTCTTGATCTGTGATCAGACACCGGCATTTCGGCAGCGAAGCTAAAAACGTTTTCCCGTAACGTTTTGATAACACGCGCGTATCGAGGCAAGTCACGATACCATAATCTTTTCGGGAGCGTATCAATCGTCCGAATCCCTGACGGAATTTAATGACGGCCATCGGAAGCGCATATCGCGTAAAAGGATCGATCCCTTGGGCTTCCATGAGCTGTTGGCGAGCCTGTATCACAGGATCCGTCGGCACATAAAACGGCAGCTTGGCTAGAATCACTGATGTGAGAGCAGAGCCGATAACATCTATGCCCTCCCAAAAGCTGTTTGTGCCGAACAAGACCGCGGGCTGCTCATTTTTGAATCGCTCGAGCAATTTTTGCCTGGGCTGATCGCCTTGACGTAAAACCTGAATTTCCCTATCTTCCAAGAAAGGCCGCAAATAATCACAAAACTCGTTCAACATCCGATAGGATGTGAACAAAATCAATGTGCGTCCCCGCGCAATCTCGCAAAGGCACCGCACAAGATGCCCTGCTTTATCCAGAAAATCCGCATGCTGCGGCGGTGGCAAATCGGAGGGGACAGAAAACACAACCTGCTTCTCAAAATCAAATTCACTTTCAAATAGACTCTCCTTGATCTCATGTTCACTATCGTTGCCCAGCCCCAGCCGTTCACGAAAATAATCAAACTTTTTTCCGACCGTGAGCGTCGCTGAAGTCAAAACGATACTTGAAAACTGATTGAAGAGTCGTTTTTTTAATATTTTGGATACCGAAAGAGGCGACCGTGTCATCCGGATCAAGACGGTATCCTCCCGGGTGATTTTTTCCATCCAGTGAATCCAATTGTCATCATCCGTACATAAGAAATGTTCCGCGAGATTACCGCAAGTTTCCAACTGTGCCATAAAGCTCTGAATCATCACACGCTCATCTAAAAACGCTTTTTGATCATCAAGCTGTGACTCGATCGTATAAAAAATCCCGAGAAGCTCTTTTAGAAAACTTCGTGTATTTTCAATAATGTTCGTCAGCGGACGCGTTACGGCCTCATCCCATTGTTCTTTTTCACGAACTGATCCCGTGATCAAAAGCGTTCTTTCGTGATCAGGAAGAAAATATTCCGTGATAGCTTCTTCCAAAACATCGAAATTCTGCTCGATGGATTTCATGAGAGATTTCCCTTTTTTAAGAATTCGGGATTTAGTCAAATTGACATCATGAGCAAATTCCAAGGCATCTTTTTTTCGAAACCAACCATTAAGGGAATCGAAAAAATACGCCAGCAAGCCTTGCCCTTTTTCCTTGGCGTCATGAGAACAGAGTCTTCTTAGTGTTTTGAGAAAGCGCCCGCGATCCAAGGCCTCTGAATACAATTGTGTAGCCACATCTTCAAGATTATGCGCCTCATCAATAATCACACGGTTATACGAGGGGAAAAGAGCCACGTCATTCAGCGCGCCCTTAGAAGAACGAAACTCTAAATCCGCAAATAATAAATGATGGTTGACAATCAAAATGTCCGAAGATCCCGCTTGACGCCGTGCTTTAACCAAAAAACAATCCTGATAAAAGGAACATTGCGAACCCGAACACATATCCGCGTCACATTTCACCCGATCCCAAACCGACGATGCGGGTAAAATATTTAAATCTGACTTTGATCCGTCTTTTGTAACGGCGGTCCATTCAAAAATGGATAAATACTGATCCGCGTCAGGGGCCCCCTCCCAATAAAAACTGTTCTTTTTCATCTGCTCGCACTTCCACAGACACACATAATTTCCCCGCCCCTTCAAAATAACTGACTTAAAATTCATTCCCAAGGCCTTTTTTAAGGACGGAATATCTTTCGTGTGAAGCTGCTCCTGCAAATGAATCGTGTTCGTCGCGATGACAATACGTTCTTTGTTTTCACACGCCCAGATAATGGAAGGGACAAGATAGGAAAATGATTTCCCGATTCCGGTGGAGGCTTCAATGAGATGGATTTGATCTTGATTCAAAGCATCTTTCACATTTTGAGACATGCTGATTTGCGATTTCCTTGATTCAAAATGAGGAATCATTTTCGCTAAGGGCCCTTTGAGGGAAAATACTTCGTCAATTCTTTGGGCAGATATTTTTTTGACTTCGGCTCTTTGATAAGGCTCAACAAGCCTATGGACTTTGCTCACGGCGTTATCAACAAGGTAAAAACCAACCCCATACGCGGAGAGCTGGGCCGCGACCTCCAAATCACCCTCAGACGGAATGAGATTTCCGCGCGGATGGTTGTGAATCACAACAGAACCCTGCTCGATGGCATGCATCACAACCGGAGACACTTTGAGGTCTCCTCTCACAAAAACATGTGCATCGAGAATAAGACCATTTCCGGCCGGCGGACAAACAACAAACACTTCCGACCCTTTCGTACTCTCTATTGAGGTTCGAATCGTATTTATAACGGATGTGTCAAAAATATCATGAGGAGTTTTCATCACACGTCCCGGGGGTTTTCTAAATCGGCATCTTCTCTCTTGTTATAACTTCCGCATTCGGGACACTGAGAAATATCCGAATGTTTGCTGTCAACATAGACATGCGTGCAAATAGAACACGACCATATTTGAGGCTCTTTTGTCCTATCTGACTTTTTTTTTCTATTTCGAAAATCAATCGAAATCCAGGCAATAAAAAGAACCAATAGGGGGAATGCCGTAAATAAAAAAAGGGCTGTGGATAGCTCAATTTCGATCATGCGCCTGAAACCATTCTAAGGTTTGCGCTAAGCCATCCTCCAAGCGGACAAGGGGCTTCCATCCCAGAAGCCGGTTGGCTTTTGAGATATCGGGTTTTCGGACTTTGGGATCGTCTTCGGGAAGCTCTTTGTAGGCATATTCGCATGAAACATGAGCGACATGGCAAAGTGTTTTCGCGAGCTCTAGAATCGTCATTTCATTGGGATTACCCACATTGACAGGATCATTCACATCCGACAGAAGCAATCGAAATATCCCCGCCACCGTGTCCGATACGTAACAAAAACTGCGGGTCTGCTTCCCGTCCCCATAGATACTCAGAGCTTCCTTCTTTAGAGCCTGACCAATAAAGGCCGGGACAACACGGCCATCGTTGAGACGCATCCGGGGGCCATAGGTGTTAAAGATCCGGACAATTTTTGTGTTCATACGATGTGTTCGATGATAAGCCATCGTCATCGCTTCGGCAAATCTTTTTGCCTCATCGTATACACCGCGCGGCCCAACGGGATTCACGTTC
Organism: PVC group bacterium; assembly: GCA_022560555.1. GTDB lineage: Bacteria > JADFSZ01 > JADFSZ01 > JADFSZ01 > JADFSZ01. The sequence continues at coordinate 900 of JADFSZ010000146.1, read as the reverse complement.
CCCCAATACGTTTCGCTTTGAGGGCTTTGTAAAGGGTCTCCGTAAACTTCGGATGTCGACGCAAGAAGGAATACGGCCCCCTTGGCTTTGGCAAAACCTAGACAGTTATGCGTTCCTAAAGCTCCTACTTTGAGCGTCTGGATAGGATACCGAATATAATCGTCCGGACTCGCCGGAGAGGCAAAATGAAGAACATAATCAATCGCCCCGGCATAATCAATATGAGTGGAGATATTGTGATTGATAAAGGTAAAGGAAGGATGGTGCTCAAGATGTTTGATATTGGTCTTCCGGCCCGTTATGAGATTGTCCATACAGACAACATTGATATCTTTCTCAATAAGAAAGTCACAAAGGTGAGAACCGAGAAATCCGCTTCCTCCTGTTACAAGAGCCGTTTTACTCACAAAATCCACCTGCTTTTAATAGATAATCCCCGAGAACATCGACCTATGAGAAACTTTTCAGGGCCTCTTCTTTGGTTTCATAAATTTCAAATATCTTCACCAATCGCGTCACTTGAAAAAGATCATAAACTTCCGGCTTCATGCATCCAAATTTCATTTGCCCGTTTTTCGAAGTCACTTCCTTAAATAAACTGACAAGCACGCCTAAGCCGGTCGTATGCACAATATCGACATTATGAAAAAGTAACAGTATCTTAGCGGGGGCGTCTAGCAACACAGCCTGGACGGCGTCAAACAAAGCCTTTCGGACGGCAAAGTCGATACATCCTTCCAATGCCAATACGGTCACACCGGACTCATCTGTTTTTTGAATATCCATAAATCTCTATTCGTTTGATTGTCTTATGTATAATCCAGTAATTTCTTTCAACGCATCCTTTGAAATTTCTAAAAAATATATGCCCACATCGTATAATATCCTGCCATGTTCCCC
>JADFSZ010000145.1 GCA_022560555.1 PVC group bacterium | reverse complement strand
TCAAGCGGCTTAGGCACAACAGTTTATCAAAAGGTTGGAGTTTGGCCGTGGGTGGTGCTTTATATTGCACTTGTGTCTGTTGGATATCATCGCTCAAAAAGGATGAAAGACCAAGGGTGATTCATGGGTAACCGTTTGAGAATATAAGAATTATATTGAACTAGCCGTGAAGCTGTGCTAAGCTAGCGCCAATTATTTTTCCTGTGACAACTTAAATTCAATATGCAACCCCCATATAAAGTAAACAATGAGATTTCACGCTTTTCTGCGCCTTAAAATCCTTCTCTGTTTCTTTTTAACCTTTATCTTCTGTTCCGGTATCGCGTTTGCCCAATTTGCGAATGATGTTGTCGAGAGTGTGGATATTACAGGAGACAAGATTGAATATCAAAAAGAAACCGGTCTTATGATCGGTATCGGCAATGTGGTTGTGAAGTATAAGGGAGTTGTTATTTACGCGGAGAAACTCATTTATGACAACAATACCCACATTGCTACCACAGAGGGCCGTACGGAAGTTCATAAAACGGACGGAACGATTTATAGCGGAAATTCGGTTGTGTATGATTTTAATACGGATTTGCTCAAGGCGACAGAAGCGGATATGTTTTCTTTCCCCTGGTTTGGAAAAGGAGAAGATGTCGAAAAGGTCGAGTCAGAACCCAGAGAAAAATATGTTATAAAGAACGGTTATATTTCTACCTGCGGCCTGGATGATCCGGAGTACCGTATTTGGGCATCCCGTTTTCATGTTTATCCGCATGACAAAATCGTCGCGTACAATGTTGTTATGATGCTGAGAAAGCTTCCGGTGCTTTATTTACCCGTATACGTTCATTATCTTGAAGATCGCCCTCCGTTTGAATTCAGTTATGGAAAAAGCTCCCGCTGGGGATCGCATCTTCTTACGGCTTATACATACAAAATTCAGAACCGGCATAGAGGAAGATTGAAATTTGATTGGCGTGAGCTCAAGGGATTTGCCTACGGAATAGATCAAGAATATGAATTTAACAATTATCATGGATTGTATAGTTTTTACTGGATTGAAGAGAAGGATAAAGATATTGAGGATATTCCGATTTTGGGTGCCGGCGGATACATACGGAGCCGAGACCGGTGGAGGCATAAGTTTCAGCATCACCAAAAATTACCCTGGGACACGCAGATGTGGGTGCAATTGTACAAAGTGAAGGACCGGAACGTTCTTCGTGACTATTTTGAGAAAGAATTCTCAATTGACCCGGAGCCGGAAACTTATGTTTATTTTGATAAATACCACGAGGGCTTTTCCGCCCGATTGTTGTGGTTGAGGAAGATCAATAAATGGTTTACCCAAATAGAACGGGAGCCCGAATTTGATTTTGACATGGTTCTGCGCCCGATCGCCGATACGGGGGCTTTCATCAATTACCGTTTTAACGCTGTGCGGCTCGAACAGGATCCATCACGCGAATCAGTAGGCGTTTTGCATCATCGAACGGACCGGTATTATTCAGAGGTTGAACTTGCGCGTCCGTTTGATATCACAAGCTGGCTGCATGCTTATCCGTTTATCCGCTCCGATGATACGTATTATACCCAAGACTTAAAGAACGAGGATCTCTTCCGTCATGCAACAACGATGGGGCTCGAGATTAACTCAAAGTTTTGGCGTGTGTATGATGTTCAGAGTGAGTTTTTGGAAATTGACAAACTGCGTCACGTGATTGAGCCAAGCGTGAGTTTATTGTATCGTCATGTTCCCGATGGCGAGGAAGATCAGTTATTTCGATATGATAGTATTGATGAACGGGAAGGAGCGACACGGGTCCGCTTCCGCATTGATTCTCGCCTTCAGACAAAAAGATCCAATGTCGGATCACAGTGGGTCAGAGGGCGTGTTCCTAAAAGCGCTTTTTATGATCAGAAAGACCTTTTGACACTTATCAACGCAAATTTGTTGATTTATGATCCTGTTGATGATGAGTTTTTTATTTGGGTATATAAAAATATGAGTGAGGATGAGTTTGTTGAAATTATCGATTCGCTGGATTTGAACGCGAGAGAAGAGATATTGATTGTTTGGCAGGATACGCATGATTCTTACGGAACGAACAAAGAGTATGTCGGGAGTGCTAATAGTAACGCGACCCTTTTTGATTATTTTATCTTTCTTGATTGGATTCCGGAAGAGAGAGGCCACAGCTTTTCGGATGTATTCGCTGAGATGGATTTTACACCGGTGAGCTGGCTGACAATTTCATTAGATACCCGCTATGATACCCGCCGTATGGATTTCCGGAGCATGAATCCCTCGATGACATTTAGTTATTTCGACAACTGGTCATTTACAACAGGTTGGAACATTGTCCATGAATCAAGTTCCCGCTTGAACGCGAGCATGACTTATCGCATCAATGAGAAATGGGAGGCGGGGTATTCGCAGGAGTATGATTTTGATAATGGTAACATTCATGTACCATTAAAAAGGCTTTTTGTTACGCATAATGGCCATTGTGCGGTCACAGGTTTAGAGATTATACAAAGGCGGGACGAATTGCAGGTTGAAAATGTCGTATGGGTTTCGTTTTATCTTAAAGCGTTTCCGGAAGAACAAATTGAAACAAAAGCGGCCCGGTACGTGCAGGTTGTGGATAATGCCCCCATATAAGGTGTAGACAATGGAACAAAAATACGAGCCTGTCATTGGATTGGAAGTTCACGCGCAGCTGAAGACAAAAACAAAAATATTTTGCGGATGTTCGACCGTGTTTGGACAAGAGCAAAATACTTCTGTTTGCCCCGTGTGTCTGGGATTACCGGGAACGCTGCCGGTGTTGAACGAGAAAGTTGTTGAACTAGGCGTGAAAACCGGCCTTGCTTTCAATTGCCATATTGCCGGGCAGTTTAAATTTGATCGAAAGAATTATTTCTATCCGGATCTCCCAAAGGCTTATCAAATTTCACAATTCGATAAACCGCTATGTTATGAAGGAAGCATTGAGATCCATGTTAACGGTGAAGATCGAAAGATTGAAATTGTTCGGGCGCATCTCGAGGAGGATGCCGGGAAATTGCTTCATGATGAGCAAAACCGTATGTCGGACAGTTGTGTGGACTATAATCGTACAGGTACGCCCTTGTTGGAGATTGTGAGTGGACCTGACTTGCGTAGTGCCGAAGAGGCCCATGCGTATCTATCGTGTGTGAAATCGATATTAAAATATTTAGAAGTGTCAGACTGCAATATGCAGGAAGGCTCTCTCAGATGTGACGCGAACATTTCTGTAAGGCTGGTTGGGCAGGATAAATTAGGCGTAAAAACCGAGATCAAGAACATGAATTCTTTTAAGGCTGTTGAAAAGGCCATTAACTATGAGATAAAGCGTCAAATTGAATTGATTGAGAACGGTGAAAAGGTTGTACAGGAAACACGGCTTTGGAACGCGGATGAGGGAAAAACGCGTTCGATGAGGAGTAAAGAAGAGGCGCATGATTATCGATATTTCCCCGAGCCTGATTTGCCCTATATGAGATTGGACGGTGCATTCATAGAGCGATTAAAAGCGACATTGCCGGAACTTCCTCATGCTCGTTTTCAGCGTTTCGTCCGCGATTTCAAGCTTTCCGAATATGACGCGAGTGTACTGACGGCCGAAAAAGACATTGCGGAATATTTTGAGACTTGTGTAAGCATTTTTTCTGATGCGAAAACGGTGAGCAACTGGGTCATGGGAGATTTGATGAAGGCTCTGAATGAAGGCAATAAATCTCTCAGTGACAATCTTGTCACTCCCGGAAGGTTAGCTGAGTTGTTGGGGCTCGTTAAAGATCAGACGATAAGTTTGCGTTCGGCTAAAGTGGTTTTTGGAGAAATATTTTTAACGGGGAAGTCCGCTAAGAGTATTGTTGACGAAAAGGGCCTTGTGCAAATTAGTGATACAAGCGCTTTGGAAAAGATTGTGGATGATGTTATCAAAAAAAATCCAAAATCTGTGGCTGATTTTAAGGGAGGTCAGACAAAAGCCATCAGCTTTCTGATGGGTCAAGCGATGAAGATGAGTCAGGGAAAGGCAAATCCAAAGCTGGTAAATGAAATGATTAAAAACAAACTTTCGTAAAGATAGGAGATTAATCATGAGCGATGAAGAAAAACAAGAAGAAAAGCAGGATAGCAAAGATGAGAAAAAAGAGGAAGTGAAAGGCGAAAAAAAGGAAGAGCCCAAAGCTGAAAAAGCTCCAAAGAGTGAAGAACCGAAGGCCGAAGAAGCTCCAAAAACAGAGGAACCTAAAAAGGAAGAAGCTGCGAAGGAGGTTTCAGGAGAAGAAAAGCCCAAAGAGGCTGCTTCAGAAGCGACTTCGGAAACCGGAGATAAGAAGCACAAAAAAATCAATAAAATGACAAGTGAGGAAATTGACGCTAAATTGAAATTTGTCAAAGAAAAAATGGGAGGACATGCTTCTTCTTATGCCCAGGCATTGTTAGCCCAAAAAGAAGAACTTTCTCAAAAATAAAAATTCACCACAGAGGGCGCAGAGATCACAGAGAAAGCTTTTAAAAACGGTAAAGAATTTAAGAATCACCACGGAGATCACAGAGTACACA
>JADFSZ010000144.1 GCA_022560555.1 PVC group bacterium | reverse complement strand
GGAAACGAGGCCGTTAAAAAAATTGCCGCGTTAGCAAAAGGAACCTTTGGACCCAGGGTGCTAACGGGTATTGGCGGATTTAGCGGATTGTTTTCTTTTGACAAGAACGCCTATCAGGATCCGGTCCTGGTTAGTTCCACAGATGGTGTAGGAACAAAATTACTCATTGCCCAAAAAATGGACCGTCACGATTCGATCGGGATTGATCTAGTAGCCATGTGTGTCAATGATCTTATCTGCACGGGAGCCGAGCCTCTTTTTTTTCTGGATTATATAGCATGCGGAAAATTGTCTGTGTGTCGCGTCGAAGAAATTGTAAAAGGAATGGCTGATGGATGCCGGGATTCGGGTTGTTCTCTTATAGGTGGTGAGACGGCTGAAATGCCGGGGATGTATAAAGAAGATGAATACGATCTTGCCGGCTTTGCAGTGGGTGTTGTTGACAGGGCAAAAATCATTACGGGAGAGAAAATTAAAGAAGGAGATATCTTGATTGGATTGTCGTCAAGCGGGCTTCACAGCAACGGTTATTCTCTTGTTAGAAAGGTTTTGCTCGAAAAGGCCGGGTTGGATGTCACTTCAACATGTCAGGGGATAGACGGTTGTCTTGGAGATGAATTGTTGAGGCCAACACGCATCTATGTCAAAGTTATTAAAAAGATCAAAGACAAATTCCCTCTTTTGGGAATCGCTCATATAACGGGAGGAGCGTTTCTTGAAAAGATTATTCGTATTGTCCCCGATTCATTGGGAATTGACATCAGTTTAGATTCATGGGCCGTTCCGAAGATTTTTCGCCTGATTGAAGAGGAAGGCTCTGTTCCGTTAAAGGAAATGTACCGGACATTTAACATGGGGATTGGCATGGTTTTGGTTGTCTCAAAAGATTTAAAACGTGACATGATGGGTTTTCTGTTTCAAGAAAAGGAAGAGGCCTTTGTCATAGGCGAAGTCACAAAAAATGCAAAGGAAGTTCGATTCATTTAAATAAAGGAAGGAGAAACTCATGTCTGAATGGCTGAAAAAAAAGTGCAAACCCTGTGAAGGAAATCAGGAACCCATGGATAATGAAACCATCCAAAATATGCTAAAGACGGTTGATGGATGGGCTTATGACGGAGGCCTGATTGTGAAGACATTTTCTTTTAAGAACTTTTACCAAACTATGGAATTTGCTAATGCCGTGGCTTGGATTGTCAACAATGAGGACCATCATCCTGATTTGCATCTCAGTTATAAAAAATGTGTTATTACGTTTAAGACCCATTCCATTGACGGCATATCCGAAAATGATTTTATCTGTGCCGCCAAGATAGACGTTCTGGCCAAAATCGCGCAATGAAAAGAAATAACAATTTAATATTTAAATGATGCGTGATCGAATCGTTATACTCGGAACCGGTACATGCCAAATTTTGCCGCACAGACTTAGCTCAAGTGTTCTGATTGAACTCACTCATCTAAGGCTATTATATGATATAGGACCGGGCATTTTAGGGCGCCTGTGTGAATCGGGGTTGAAACAGGATGATATTTGTCATATTATTCTGTCTCATTTTCACCCCGATCATGTAACGGATCTCATTCCTCTGTTGCAGGCCTCGTGTTGGTCCAAAACGGATCCTCGCTCAAAGGATCTTCATATTTACGGGCCAAAGGGCCTAAAAGAATTTTTTGCAAAGATGCTCGATCTTTTTTCGCCCGGGACCTTTCAATGCGACCGGTTCACCATTCATATCCATGAGTGTGAGCAAGGCACCATACATATTGAAGGAATGAGTTTTGATTGGGTGAGTCTTCCGCACGCGGGGAACCATGGATTGCGGTGGATCAAAAATGAAAAAATTTATGCCCTTACGGGAGATACGTATGATGTCGAAAAAGTTATCCGATTTTTGCGTGACGCCGAGATCGCCGTTGTTGACGCGGGTCACATGGGTGAAAAAGATATTATTACTATCGCCAAACATGCTTGTCCAAAGCGCTTAGTATGTACGCATCTTTATGAGGAATTGGATGAAGAAAAGCTCAACAGGGAGGCCGCGGACATTGGTTATAACGGGACCATTATCGTGGGCCAGGATTTGATGTCGTTTGACTTATATTAAAAGAGAAAATGATTTAAGAAAGAAATAGGTTTTAATAAAAATTCAGATTTCTGATTTTATCCTCTTATCTCTTACCTTTTGCTTCTTTCATTCATCATTTGGCATTTGGATTTTGGCCTTTGTCATTAGTCATTGACTCGTATTCGTCCGGCGTATAGGCCCTTATGGAGAGTGCGTGGATATGCTCTTGAAGTGATTGAACAGCTTTGTATACCATCCGGTGCCGGGCAATTTGGGTTTTCCCCTCGAAACATGCCCCGGTAATTGTAACATGAAAGTGTCCCCCTCCTGAGGCGATAGATTCTTTATGCCGGCGGTGTTGGTCGCTCAAATCGAGGACATCGATATGGACGACATCCAGTTTTTCCTTAAGGACTTTTTTAAGTTTATAAAGGATGTCTGACATGGTGAATTTGAGTGACTCTTTCAATAAAGTTCTGTATTTTTTTAAAAAGGACATCACTTCCTTTTCCGCGGATGATCCCATGCCGTTTTGAATGGATTTCTTCAAGGGTTTTATCTTTATAATCAATTTGATCATAAATAATCTTCGCGCTTTGGGGATGAACGACAGGGTCTTCGTCACATTGACAGATCAGAGTCGGGATAGACAAGCGGGAAAGATTTTTTTGGCACTCCTCCATAAGTTTCATAAGCTCTTCGACTCCTTTTAAAGGGTTTTTATGATAATTGATATGAGGGTTTTCCGGATGGTTATCCATAAAATCTTTTTTGTTGAGTTTTGTGATATGAAACTTTTTCAGAAACTCGTTCCATACATTAATAATCGGTACATATTTGCTATCAGTTTGTATGAGACGAATCGGAGCGTTTACGGAAACAATACCCGTCATTTTAGATAATTGAATGTTTTGGGCCGCATTCATGGCCAGGAGCCCGCCGGCTGAAAATCCGGCCAGAATAATGTGATCGCAGACATTTTTTAAGATGGCGTATCCGCGCAAAAGCGACAGATCCCAATCTTGCCAGGTTCTATTTTGAAGATCACTCGGTGTGGTCCCGTGGCCTTTGAGTCTGACAGCATAGACATGATAGCCGGCGGCGTTGAGAAACTCGGCTAATTCACGGACTTCCTCGGGGGCGGCCATATAACCATGGCACAATACCACCCCAATGGCGCGGGACGACGAAGGAAGGTAATACGGCATTCCGATGTTGCGGGGTTTAGAAACATTGGCTTCAAAAGTGCTGTTGTAATCCTCCAAGAATTCGCGCTCATCATCTTGCAGAAGACCCTGATGCAATTTTCTTAAAACAACATTTGGTTTAACATTTATATATTTTTGGATTCTTCTCGTCGCAAATCGAATGCTTTCCAATTCATTGGCAATGACCTGAATCGTATTTTCTATTCGAGCGCTATGGAATAAGTATTTTTTTTTCAAACGGGATTTATTAATTACCCAATGCTCGTTTTGTTCAACCAATGCCCTCAGGTCAACGGCAAGACGGGTAATGTCTTTTATCGCCGGCCAATCCGTGTGGACAATCATTCGAATCAAATCAGGACCAAGCGTTCTGTGGGTTTGAAAGCGGCCGGCCTTTTTAATGTCACGTGCCGCTAGATACAGCGCGTCCAAAAAAACGCTTTTTTCAAAAGTGTCTTTGTTTGCAAGATACAGGGCGGAACAAAAGAGATGGTCAATATTGACAGTGACATTCCCATAGATACCTTTCATAAAGAGACTTGTGATCTTAAGGAGCTGGCGCCAGAAAAAAAAGTAACTCCAACCTTTTTTCTTAAGGTAAGGAGAAAGATGCTGTGTCATGGGAAAAAACCTCCCGAGATAACGAGAACTGTAAATGGGAGCGCCGAAAGAAATATGAATATCTGTTTGAGATAAAAGAAGGTTGCCCTCGATTTCAAGCTCTTCCTCGATACGGGGAGGGAGGCTTTTAAAGAATTTTTTAACGAATCTTTTTAAAAGATTTTTCCCTGGACGAATAGGATAGTAAGTGATATTGACGGGTATGATCACCGTGGGTCGTGAAGAAATCCCATCGTGAGGTTCAAATAAAAAATTATTTTGGTACGTGGCGATGGTTTTAATGTCATTTTTTTTGATCGCCTGCTGGTAGTACTTTTTATAGATTTCCGAAAAGAGCCCTAACATCGCGGCTCCCGTGTGCGGTGGTCCGGCGCGGTTAGGATGCCGGATAAAAAATTTACCCCCCTCCATGATTTTTTTTGTTTTAACCATGACGCCTTCCGGATAAATTACCCAGTTCTGCCGCCCGGTTAAAAGATCTCCGATAATGCGTCTGTTGCGGGACGGCTCACGGATAGAAACAGCGCCGATATTTTTGAGGTATTCACCGAACTTGCCTTTAAACAGTTTTGCGTCCGTAAGCGAGTTTACGTATTTACCCGTATATTTGTGAATGACATAGGGCATGATAAACGTTTCGGCCCGGGTAAAATGGTTCACTACAAAGAGTGTCGGGGAATCTTCCAAATATTC
>JADFSZ010000143.1 GCA_022560555.1 PVC group bacterium | reverse complement strand
TTTTGTGAAAAAGGAATAAATCATTCTGATTAACTGTATGTGTCCTGTCAAGGATGATTGTGCACGGCAAATCTGTATCAGTTTTTAAGGGAGTGTGTGTGTATTCAGTATGACCGTCCGCAAAATGAAGTAATCGGACTCTATATGATAGGTTGGAATCAAAAAATTGAGAATAGGCTTTAAGACCCTCTTTGATTTTGTCTATATCACAAGTGATGTGAAAATAATCTGACGACTGCTTGAGTCTCTCAAGATGTTCATCCAAAAGAAAATAGCCTGTCTTCGAATCCCACCGCATGGTCTCAATCAATTGAAAATCCTTTTGCCGGTCCGTCAAAAACTTCCCCTTCAAAAGGCACTCCCTGTATTCATCCTCGGCCTCCGAATCCGCGACAATGCCGCTTCCAACGCCCATGACGAGCGTTTGATCAGTTGGATTATGTTCTATCGTTCGAATCGGGATATTAAATATGGCCCCACCCTTAGGATGAATAAATCCTAGAGCCCCGGTGTAAATTCCACGTGGTTCTTTCTCAAGCTCTTGGATGATCTGCATGGTACGGATTTTAGGCGCTCCCGTAACAGAACCGGAGGGGAACAATGCATAAATAATCTTGCTTAATGGGGTATCATCCTTGCATAAGGCGCGAATGGTGGACGTCATCTGAAAAAGCGTTTCGTATTTTTCAATATCAAACAAGCTGTCCACACAAACGCCTCCTGGAGGACAAATTTTACCCAGGTCGTTTCGCTCCATATCCACGATCATAAGGTTCTCGGCTTTAGTTTTTTCTGATTCAGACAATAGTTTTGTTTGAATTTCGTCTTCCTGCGGGTTCATTCCGCGCTTGATCGTTCCCTTCATAGGTTTTAATGTAAGTGTATCATTTGAATGAAGAAAAAAGAGTTCGGGCGAAAAAGACAGAATGGTTCTGTCAGAAAACTTCATGAATACCGTATAAGAAGTTTTTTGGACTCGGCTCAAATCGTAAAACAAACAAAAAGGGTTGCCGTAAAATTCAGATAAGAGTTTGAATGTAAAATTAACCTGATAGGTGTCGCCGTTTTTGATGTATTCGTGAATTTTTTCAATTTGATTCCGGTAAGCTTCTTTTGAGATGCTTTGCCGGATATCCTTAATCCAATAATCGTTTGTTTGCGCGGACACGTATTTTTGAAAAGCGTCATGGCATTCTTTGCTAGGAATATCATGCTTTTCGGTATAAACACGAAAGTGAAGCAAAGGGTTGCCGTTAGGTTGGAATTCGCATCCGGTGGTATCTAGAAAATAACCTAGTTCATAAGAAAAATATCCCGATACAAAAAACCCCTTCTTAAGAGCATTTTCGATAGATTGAAACGCGTCAGAAATTTGATTCTCGAAGGCGGCCGTAATATCTGCCAGAGGGTTTGTGAAGAGGACACTGGATTCTTCACTAGATCCGGAATTCCCATAATACAATTCGCCTAAGACATTCGAATTTATAAATTCATCTAAGTGTGTCATATGTCAACAATGTCAATTGCTTATGAATGGAGGCAGATCGGATTGATAAACCATTGTATAATAACGCATTATATTACGCAATCGGATAATATGATATAATGTATGTCTTCATCAAACTTGGACAATCTGATATGAAAACCGGCATTCTTAAAATCAATGAGATTTTTCACAGTATTCAAGGCGAATCCACTTTGTCAGGGCTTCCTATGGTATTTGTTCGTCTCACGGGATGTTCCCTGAGATGTACCTGGTGTGATACTGATTACGCGTTTTATGCGGGGCAAAATATGTCTGTTGATGAGATATTAGAACAAGTGGAATCTTTCCAATGTCCGCTTGTCGAAGTAACAGGGGGGGAACCTCTGGATCAACCGGCCGTGATTCATCTCATGCAGAGATTAATTGAACAAGAATTCCAAGTCAATCTAGAAACAAGCGGGGCCAAAGATATACGATCTGTGCCGCGGGAAGTAAAAATTATCATGGATATCAAGTGTCCCGGAAGCGGTATGACCGAAAGAATGGATTGGAAAAATCTTGATCATATCAAGCCTACAGATGAAATCAAATTTGTTATCAAAGATCGAACTGATTATCTTTGGGCAAAAAACATCATGACTAAATATTGTTTGAATCAAAATCAGGTTTTGTTTTCCCCTGTCTACGGCATTATGGGGTATCAGGAATTGGCCGACTGGATCTTGGAAGACCACTTAAATGTACGTTATCAAATCCAGATGCATAAAGTGATTGGAGTGCCTTAACAGTTCGGAGTTAAGAGTTCGGAGTTCGGAGTCTCTTCCATGAATGAGCATCAGACTAATTTTCCCGGTCGCTGGTGGCACAAACTCGAAGACGGGCGTATCCAGTGTGATCTTTGCCCGCGTTACTGTCAGCTAAAAGATGGTCAGCGCGGGCTTTGTTTTGTCCGGCAACGTGTCGGACCTGAAGTTGTCCTGACCACTTACGGACGGAGTAGTGGTTTCTGCATTGATCCCATCGAAAAAAAACCTCTCAATCATTTCTATCCCGGCACAAGCGTGTTGTCTTTTGGAACAGCCGGATGCAATTTAGCCTGTAAGTTTTGTCAAAATTGGGATATCAGTAAATCACGTGAGTTCGACAGATTAACAGATGAAGCGAGTCCTATGGAAATTGCCCAAGCAGCGAAAAAGCTAGGGTGCCGAAGCGTCGCTTTTACGTATAATGATCCGGTGATTTTTGCTGAATACGCCATCGATATCGCTCAAGCATGTCATGAATTAGATGTTTTTTCCGTAGCTGTTACGGCGGGGTACATCACGGATCTTGCTCGTCCGGAATTTTATGAGCATATGGACGCGGCTAATGTGGACCTTAAAGCATTCACGGAAAAGTTTTATAACAAAATATGTGCCGGGCATTTAGAACCTGTTTTGGACACTTTAAAATACCTCAAGCACAAAACGGATGTTTGGTTTGAAATAACCACACTTTTGATTCCCGGAGAAAATGACAGCGTCAAAGAAATTCATGAAATGTCGGAATGGATCATGACGGAATTAGGGCCGGATGTTCCTCTTCATTTTACAGCATTTCATCCGGACTTTCGTATGATGGAGCATCCCAATACACCACCGGCAACCTTAACGCGAGCACGAAGTATTGCCCTGGGCAAGGGTCTACGCTATGTTTATACAGGCAATGTCCATGATCCGGAGGGAGGCAGCACAAAATGTTACGCCTGCGGCCAATTGCTTGTCGAAAGGGACTGGTATGAGCTTGGGGAATATCATCTGGAAAATAATCTCTGCTCAAAGTGTCATGCCTCGTGCGCGGGTCGTTTTGACACACATCCGGGAAATTGGGGAGCCCGGCGTCAAACTGTTGTTCTTAAGCACCTGAGTTAACTGAACCTAGTGCTATTTTGTAATCATACAAGTCTTTGTTTGACAATAAGAGTGTATCTTTTGTAGAATAATCGTCTCATAATAGGCGGAATCAATGGGAGTAAATCACATGGACACATTGCTAAGATCTAAAACAACCGAAGAGCTCTATAGGGAGCTCCTTGTCAATATTGGCGAAAATCCCGATAGAAATGGTCTCCTGAAAACACCCCAGCGAGCGGCAAAAGCCATTGAGTATTTTACCCAAGGGTATCATCAGAATATCGATGAAGTCATCAATGGAGCCATTTTTGAGTCAGACGCGGATGAGATGATTCTTGTAAAAGATATTGAGCTTTATTCTTTGTGCGAGCATCATCTGATCCCGTTTTTCGGCAAATGTCATGTGGCCTACATCCCGAACAAAAAAGTGTTGGGTCTTTCTAAAATTGCCCGGATAGTCGACGTGTTTGCCAGGCGACTTCAAATTCAGGAAAATCTTACCAAGCAAATTGCGGAGACAATACTGAAAGCTGTTGGAGCTGACGGGGTCGCTGTTGTTATTGAAGCGCAACATCTGTGTATGATGATGAGGGGTGTCGCAAAACAAAATTCAGTCATGAAAACATCCTGTATGTTAGGCGCGTTTCGCCAAGATTCTCGAACGCGAGCAGAATTCTTGAGCTTAATCAAATAAGATTTTTTGTCAACACAATCCTAGAAAACTCATGAGTCCATCTGCGTTGATTACAGGAGGGGCGAAACGAATTGGCAGAGAAATCGCCCTTGCTCTTGCGCGTCGCGGTTTCAATATTGCCCTTCATTACAACACATCCAAAAATGAAGCGGAAGTCCTTGCGAGCGAAATTGAATCTACGGGCATGAAATGCGCATTATTCCAGGCAGATTTTCTAAATCAGGTTGAGTCGGAGTCATTAATAAAAAAGGTAATATGCATCTTTCCTGACCTTGAACTTTTGATAAATAATGCTTCAGTTTTTGAAAAGTCAGATTTTCGCGATACAAGCCCCGATCTGTTTCACCGTCAATTCCAAATAAATCTAAATACGCCCTATTTTCTATTACGTGATTTTTCAAATAGTTGTCAAGGCCATGTCATCAATATTCTTGATTCCCGTATCGACACAAGCGATCATAAATATTGCGCCTACACCTTATCTAAAAAATGTCTCAGAGATTTGACGTTTATGGCGGCAAAAG
>JADFSZ010000142.1 GCA_022560555.1 PVC group bacterium | reverse complement strand
AGGTGGCTAACGGTTGTTTTTCCTATCCCTCAGAACGTCCTGAACCTTTTGGGTAATATGGGCATGACCCCACCCACCGGACGCAACCACCCCGTTCAGATTGAAAACATTCTTTTTGTTATAATTCAATATCAAACCACTCAAATCCGACATGTGGCCTCCGGCTCCCATCAAAACGGCCTCAGGAGCACATGTATCCCATTCCTTCGTATTGGGATTGGCATGGATAAAAAAGTCAGCTTTCCCTAGCACAATCATGATCACTTTGCCGCCAATGGATCCAAAAGAGATCTCATTCCTGAAACCAATTTTTTCTTTGAGGGCGTCTAGAACTTTGCTAGGATGGGATCTAGAAACGACCATAATGAGATCGGACATATTTGTTTTTGGCTTGATGTGAAGTTGTTCAAGAGTGCTCTCACACTCTTTAAAGGCTCCTATCGAAGATCCGCCATACACCATGATCTTTAAAGCCGGCATATAGACCACACCAAAACTCGGACGTTTGTTTTGAATCAACCCGATTTGTATGGAAAACTCGTCGTTCTTTTTAATAAATTCTAACGTCCCGTCTATGGGATCAACACACCAGACCCGTTTGTTGTCTAATCTCACTAAGTTGTCCGGAGATTCCTCACTTATGACAGCATCCCGAGGAAAGTATTTCTTCAGCCCTTTGAGAATAATTTTGTTTGCGATTAAATCAGCTTCGGTCACGGGCCCCTGATTGTCTTCTTTTTCAACAACCTCATATTCCCGTTTATAAATCTCCAAAACAGCATCGCCGGCTTGGTAGGCTAAATCTTTAATAATGTTTATTTCTCTCGAAAAGTTCGTCATAAACCTCCCCGATTCCGGATTTGCTCAGTCACATGGGCCGCAAAAGCAAGACTTGAGGTGAGACCCGGAGAGACACAATTGAGAATATGGGTTGATGTCTCCCGGTATTCTACGACAAAGTCCTGAACAAGATTCCCTTTAGGATCCACAAGCTGTGCCCGTATCCCCGGAGGATAAGGTTTTAATTGATCGTGTCTGAAAGGACCCACTAATGCCTGGATTTCCCGGGCAAAAACTTTTTTAGACAATATCTGTTTAAAAAACTTCCAGCCCATTTTTAGAAACTCCTTGCCAAAAATCATTTTATAAAACGATATGGATCCCAGCATTTCAAATGAATCCTTCCATTGAATTCGACCATTATAGGACTCGCGACCCGGAGTCAGGATAGCAGTGGGGCCCGCGATGACACGTCCGTCTGTTTTTCTGGTCAAATGGGTACTTAAAAACGGAAATCTGAGGTCCGGTGTCTGATAAATCATCCCACGCACATCGATATTTGTAACTTCAAAATAGGATCCCAAAAACGGGACGATATGCAATCCTTGTCCGCAGCCCATCATATGAGCTATGCGGTCCGCAAAAACCCCCGCGCAATTGATAATGTGATCGGGCTGAAAAACCCTGTTATATGTAAATATTTTCTGACATTCGATTTTTTTAACCTGTTGATGAAAATAAAATTTTGCGCCTAATTCTTCAGCCTCCCGTTTAATTGTTTCAACGAGAACTTTCGCGTCAACAACGGCCCCGGTCGGAGAAAACAAACCCGAGGCCCCTTGCGCCATTGGTTCGCGCTCTTTGATTTGGGGGGTATCTAACATTTCTAAACCCGGCACTCCGCAGGCCTGACCCATATCATAAAGGCGCTTTAAGCAAAGCTCTTCTTCCGATGATTTCGCGACAACGAGTGTTCCGCACTCACGCATAGGGACGCCCCGCTGACGGCAATACTCCCTCAAAAGCCGGCTCCCCTCCACGCAAAATTTAGCTTTAAGCGTACCCGGCTTTTGATTGATGCCCGAATGAATCACACCACTATTACGGCTGCTGGCATGCAGGCCTGCTTCGGGTTCCTTTTCAAGAACCAGAATTGTACCGGCTTTTTTTGAGGCAAGTTCACGGGCTAAAGAACATCCCAAGATCCCGGCTCCTATGATCACAATTTTTCGCATTTTCTATACAATTCTTTAAAAACAGGCTGATTTTACTCGACACACCCGTTTTATGCAACCGGTGAACCACTCTGAATGAGGTCAACCAAGTGCGTATTTAGCTGCACCTTAGGCTGTAAACCTCCATACCCTTCTTGACATCCCTCGTGAATAATGCTATAAGGTGGTGAATACGCGCAACATAGATAAAACCAATTCTTAGTAATGGAGCCTGAATCCATGACTCATATTGTTACTGAACCTTGTGTCAAATGCAAATACACAGATTGTGTCGAAGTCTGTCCTGTCGCTTGTTTTCATGAAGACCAAGAAATGCTTCTCATTGATCCGGATGAATGCATTGACTGCGGTGCCTGCATACCTGAATGCCCCGTGCAAGCGATCTATACAGAGGACGATGTGCCTGAAAAATGGAAAAGTTATATTCCGATGAATATAGATAAAGCGAAAGACCTTCCTGTCATTACCGAGAAAAAAGAGCCCTTGGCTAAAGACCGTCCTTAGGTTTTAACATAGTTTTTTCATGTCTTTCAATGCAGTCGTTATTCAGGATCTATTATGAGTTCTCGTGTTTTACCCGCTAGTGATCTCAAAAAGAATGTTTGATTATGCCTTACAAGTCTGAAGATATATATAAAACCATTCCCGAGCTGCCTGCTAAAATTACAGCCAAAAAAAAGAAACCCCGTCTTATGGCGGTTATCGATGAAGATAGCTGCACGGGCTGTCAAGTTTGCGTTCCCTTTTGTCCTGTGGATTGTATAGAATCCGTTCCGAAAGACAAATATGATATTGCCATTCCTCCTGTTCAGGTCCGATATGATGAATGCATCGGCTGTCAGATCTGCGCGCGGGTTTGCACAAAACTTACCTGGGATGCCATCCGGATGCTTCCGATAGCTGAATTCGAAGTTACTTATGACATTCAAATCACCGACGGACCCGTCAAGAAACCGTAAATAGTAAGTCGTAAATGGTAAATAGAAACAGTAAATTGCACATGGTAAATGGTAAATCGCTAGAAACTCTAAAGCAAAAGCAATCCAATTACGATTTACGAATTACAATTTACCATTTACAGTTTTTGGCCAATTACCAATTACGGTCTTGACATGTGGTTATTCATGTACATATGCTACTTAGGGATTGTTGTTTCATTCCTTTGTATGCTTACGACCGGGATTCAAGGATATCTATCCGCTCCCCTCTTCGGCGTCAAACATTCATCCATAGCTTTATTTTCTATCATTATTTATCTCTTCACTCAAACTTTAATCATGTTTTTTTTTATCGGATGCGGCATCAGCATCAAAGAGTACACCGAGGAGCACAATTTAAGTCTCGATTTCCGCAAGGCCATGATTGCCCTCAAACATAAGATTTTTCCTCCTCAAATGCTTAATATCGGCTTATTCATGGCGTTATTTATTATGGGCGGAGCGGTGGACACTAAAGTAATTCCGGCATGGAGTCATGGCGTTTTGTTTATCATTGCCATGCTGCATCTCATTAAATTGACGGTGATTCAACATGGTGGTTTCCGTAAAAACACAGCCATTATCCTGGACATGTCCGGCATCCCTTCTCCCCTAAATCAATCGAACCCGGACAACACAAGCTCGTGATCTTTTATTTGGCAAAAACAATCCAAGCCATCGGCCTTGGGGCGATCAGTATTGGATTTTTACTCAAATTCCCTCACCTGATGGATCCAAAATTGTTTATGTCAGGAATTGCTGTGTTCATAATCGGCTGGCTCATGGAAAGAATGAAACGATAAAATCATGTTTTTTCGAAAATTCGACAACCTCAAGACCGTGTTTCGATTTGATGTCGGAGCTCGCGGTTTTATGGCGATGATCTATACTTTAATCGTGACGGCCATGCTTTTATTAGTGTTAGGAGCTTGCTTCTTTTGGTCCATTTATCACGCCAAATAATTAAAAGATATAAAGCATGAGATACACTATCACTCCCGTAACGGACACATACATCCAGACAGGCCACAACCATCGTGTTATTTTTGTGTGCTTCCGGAAATCCTTCTTAACGGCAAACCAAACCGCAGATATCACAAACGGAATAATCGCTATCGCGAGAATAACATGAGGTATGAGAATTAAAAAATATACAACTCTGATCAGTCCGACCCCCTGATAATGCGTAACAAATTCGGTTTGATAATGATAGGTAATATAACTCGTTAAAAAGATGATGGAAAAAATAAGAGCGGTCACCATCCACCGTTTATGGGTATTGCGCTTCCCTTTTTTGATAGATATCCATCCCGCCAAAAGGCAAACAGCGGCACACGCGTTCAAACAGGCATTTAAAGTCGGAAGATTTTGAATAGTCACTAACGAGCCTTTTCTATAATAGCTTTGCAATATCAAAAAACAATTCACGAACCTTTTCTTGATCCGTTCCGTCATAATAACCGCGGATTTGGCCTGATTCGTCAACGAGAATCATCGATGTGCTGTGAAAAACAGGTTCATCCACAGATCCAACCTTAAACCCCTTGTAAGATAAGCGATGAATCTCTTCCCTGTCACCTGTCAAAAAATACCAGCGTTGGGCATCGGCCTT
>JADFSZ010000141.1 GCA_022560555.1 PVC group bacterium | reverse complement strand
CTGGGCATCAGTCATTATCTCGGTATCAATCCTAAGAACGATATTGACATTATCGACGGGAAGCTCGTTATCAACACCCCGCAAGGAAATCCTATCACCGTCCCTCTCGATAAGGATAAATATTTTTATGTCAATTGGTCGGGCCCCTGGACGGAAACGTTTCATCACTTATCCTATTTATCTCTCCTCAGTTCGTATCAAAGTGACTTAGAGGGCCTCCCCGTCTCCATTCATCCGGATGATTTAGAAAAGCTAAAGGGCTCTATATGTATTTTGGGCGGAACAGCGGTCGGCCTTTACGACACGAAGGCCACGCCTTTTGATTCGATTTATCCCATGGTCGGCATTCATGCCAACATTATGAGCAATATTCTCAATCAAGATTTTCTTAAGCGGCCGCCCCTATGGATCAATTTTCTTGTTGTTCTGTTCTTTATTATCGCCATCTACCTTGTGACTCCTCTATTATCAATCGCGCGAGGTTTCGGTTTTTTTGTGATTTGGAACGCACTATTCTCATATACCGCCTACGCTCTTTTTAGCCGTTTTGGAATATGGCTCGATGTCTATCAGCCCCTCCAAGCGGGATTCATAACTTATATTACTATCACACTTTATCAATATTTTTTCGAACAAAAGGACAAGCGTCTCGTTAAAGGCGTTCTTCAGAAATACATCTCCCGTCAGGTTATGGAAACGGTTTTGAAACATCCG
This sequence comes from PVC group bacterium, assembly GCA_022560555.1. Lineage (GTDB taxonomy): Bacteria > JADFSZ01 > JADFSZ01 > JADFSZ01 > JADFSZ01. Next base: position 3,943 of record JADFSZ010000141.1, on the reverse strand, counting down.
GACAAACTTAAATTAGGAGGAGATAAAAAGGACCTCACAATGGCTTTTTGTGATATTCGCGGTTTTACCGCTTTTTCGGAGAATCATACGCCGGAAGATGTCGTAGATTTGCTGAATTATTACCTTTCAACAATGTCAAACAAAATTCTTGATTACGGCGGAACCGTGGATAAATTCATCGGGGATTGTATCATGTTTTTTTTCGGGGCCCCCGTGGATCAGCCCCAACATGCCGAATTGGCCGTCTCTGCCGCCATTGATATTCAGCGGGCCATGACTCAACTCAATCGATCACGCCGCAAAAAAAATCAAACAACCATTCATGTGGGTATCGGAATCAATTCGGGAGACGTAATCATCGGACACATTGGGACCACTGACCGGATGGATTACACGGTCATCGGAGACAACGTCAATCTCGCGGCCCGCCTTGAGGCGGTTGCGAAAAAAGGGCAAATTATTATCAGCAACTCTACCTATCAGCTTGTCAAAGACAAGATCACGGCTACGGCTCTGGAGCCCGTCCAAGTTAAAGGGAAAAAACGACTCATTGACATATATGAGGTTGTCTACTAGGCTCAGCCGGGAATTCAGATGTGAATTTAATCTATACTAAAATACATTTTTTTGTTACATTATGCATACATTTTAGAACCAAAAAAAATGAAAAAAAACTCTCACAATAACAATTTTAAAAACGGTTCGCGTAAAAATATCAAGCAAATCATCCGCTCGGCCGTAAAGAAACACGCATCCCCGCTTCTTCTGATTAGCCGCTGTACGATTAAAAAACAATACGACACCTTTCGAAGATATTTACCGGAAGTGACACCTTACTATGCCGTAAAAGCGAACACGTACCCGGATATCATTAAATATCTTTATAAACTCGGAGCTTTTTTTGACGTCGCGAGTGCTAACGAAATGGCGCTCACATTATCCCTCGGGATTCCGCCCAAAAAACTTATATTCGCTCACACAATAAAATCAGAAAAAGATCTCATCCAAGCTTCAAATTCAGGTGTGCATCTGATGACCTATGACAATGAAATGGAACTTTATAAAATTAAAAAACACTGCCCTGAAGCACGCCTTTTGCTGCGAATACGTGTTTCAAATTTAGGAAGCAATATTGAATTGTCGTTAAAATTCGGAGCGGATGTGGATCAAGCCATTCCTCTCTTGCAGAAAGCCCGGCATTTTGGCCTCAATCCGGTCGGCATCAGTTTTCATGTAGGATCCCAATGCACTCACTCAGACAGCTACCTCCAAGCCTTGGAAATTTCATCCACGATTTTTCAGGAGTCAAAGAATTACGGATTTGATCTAAAGATACTCGATCTCGGCGGCGGGTTTCCCATTAAGCATCGTGATAGCGATAATTTTGAAGATTTTAAAACAATGGCACGTAAAATCCGCTTGGAAATCAAAAATCTTTTTGATAAAAAAACTCAAGTGATCGCTGAACCCGGACGATTTATGGTTGGGCCCGCCGGAACTCTCATCACGCAGGTTGTCGGAAGAACTTACCGGAATAACAAAAATTATTATTATCTCAATGACGGTATTTACGGAGATTTTTCCGGTATCGTTTTTGACAATTGTAAATATGAATTCAAAACACTGAGAAACGGCCGGAAACATTTAAGCACATTGGCCGGCCCGACATGTGATTCGTTTGACACAATATCCGTTTCGGAAGATCTCCCCGAACTGGATCTGGGAAGTGTGGTTTATGTGCGCAACATCGGGGCCTATTCTTGCGCGAGCGCCGTTACATCTTTTAACGGGTTTACCCCGGCAAAAATCATCATGGTTTCCTAAGGAGGCTTATCATGAAACAATTTCACCGTATGAAAAATCAAATCGGTGTCAATTTGGCTGAAATAATGCTTGTCCTTGTTTTTATGGCGGTCATCGCCGCCTTTCTTTATCCCACAACATCGCGCGCATACACCCACATCAAAATCACTCGAACCAAAATGTCGATGGTTCAGCTCGCCAATATGCTTGAGATGTATCACAATGATTTTCATCGTTATCCCGACGTTCTGGAGAGTCTGAACGCAATCGGAATTGATCCGGCAGATCTTCCCATTGACCCCTTTAATCCGGACGATCAATTTTTCCAGTATTTCACTAACCGCTATCCCTATCAAGGATCTTACTACGCCGCAGGACAGCTTTATGGGATTGCGAGCTATGGGCCTGACAAAGACGGCGATGCTCAAGAAACCGACCCCGATGACCCCGATGGCATTACTCCTTCGCCGTATACAGCAATGGATTACACCGGCGAATCAGCTTATGACGCGATGGTTTTCGAAATTGATGCACAAGGAGCAATAGCGTTCTCCAATCCTTACGAAGTTAAGGAAGCAGATGGATACAAAAACGGTGATATTCTTTTGTTTGGCCCCGTGCATCTAGGGCACCTTAAGGAGAAATTTAATGCAGAATTAAACAGCTGGGAGGATCTTCAATGGGAATTCGTCGGTACGGGCCATGCCGCCATCAATTGGCTCGATTCGGCCGACACAGGAGGATAAGAACCTCCTATTTGATTCCCATGGCTTCCTTTGCTTCTTCTATGTAAATATTTGCAGAATCAATATAGCCATAAAACGCTTCTTTTAAATTTGGCTTTGTAACGACTTTCGAACCTTCCAAATACATATCCAAAGCTTCTTGGTACTTACCAAGACTAAGAAGAGCGCCGCCAAGATTTATATAAATCGGAAAGCGGAATAAATCCGGATCACTTGGGTTGGGATTTATTTTTAATGCCCTTTCTCCGTATTCGACACACTGCTCAAAATCACCGGTCTTGAAATACACGTCACACAAGTTCCGCATGATAACTGAATTTTTTTTATCCAAATTTAAAGCCAAATGATAGTAGTCAATAGCTTTTTGGTAATCCTCTTCCTTATCATAGGCCAAGAAACCTAAATTATTGTAAGCCGTCACTAAAAGCGGCTCAATTTCTCCGCTAAATTGATAGGGGTCAATTTCAAGAGATTTATTAACTTCATCGATAACGGCCTCCCAGTTTTTTAAAATTTGATATTGTCTCGCTTGCTCAAAGTGCTTAGATGCTTCATCTTGATACGAAATAATTTTCACTCTTAATTCTTCAGCCGCAGCATGGCTTACATCGATATCAAAAACTTTCTCGATAACACTTAGTGCCGGATCGTATTCTTTATTCTGAAAATAAGTTTGCGCATTTTCAAGCCGGTCATTGATGCGCTGTTTGTCTTGCTCAGTAATAGGAAAAAATATTCTAAAAAAACGACGGTAATCCACTCTCTCTTTGAATTTCACAGTACCCCAGGTGGCAAAGCTTAAAAAGACTGTCGCAAGAATGAGAAACCAGGCAACCTCCTTTTTTCCCCAATATCGAATGTCCCGCGTAAATGTCCGTCTGAGGGCTGTCATTGTCGGTGTGGGAGATGACAGGACTTGCGAATCGGATAAAATCGTGACTTTATCGGGATGGCTCTTCATATCAAATTTTGATTTGTCCAAATCGCGGATCAGCTCATGCGCGTTTTGATACCGATACGTGATATCGTGTTCAATCAATTTGTTAACAATATAACCGAGATCCTTGGAGAGGTCCTTTCGAAATTTTTCGATTTTCGGACTCATGCCGGTGGTTTTAATCTTAATAATTTCACCGACAGATTTTCCCATAAATGGTGTCATCCCGCATAATGTTTCAAAAACGGTAATCCCGAGCGCGTACAGATCCGAACGTCCGTCTATGCCCACACCTTCGCATTGCTCAGGAGACATGTATTCAGGCGTCCCCATAATACTCCCGGTCGCGGTCATTCCTAGGGTCGTTGTGTTTCTGGCCAAGCCAAAGTCCATCAACTTCACACGATTATCTGTTGAGATCATGATATTGTCCGGCTTTATATCCCGATGAATGATA
>JADFSZ010000140.1 GCA_022560555.1 PVC group bacterium | reverse complement strand
TGGATAGATAAACATCGTTCCGGCAATTTTTGACAGCGGGATCTTTTGGGATTTTGCGATCAAGAGCCCCTGCATGAGCTCTCCTGCATGTGAACCCACGATATGCGCTCCCACAATCTGATCTTTCTTGTTTGTGATAATTTTAACAAGACCGTCTTTTTCGCAATCTGTCGCAGAACGATCGGAACTCGTGTAGAGAGATGTGTATACATGAATATCAGAATAAATTTCTCTGGCTTCCGGCTCTGTTAATCCCAAATGTGATAACTCAGGGTCCGTAAAGGTCGCCCAAGTGACATTGTCAAAATTTACTTTCTGCCACACTACACGGCGGAACAAAGCGTTTCGGACAGCCACGCTGGCGGTATAAGAAGCCACATGGGTAAACTGGTATTTCACGGCCACATCGCCGCATCCGAAAATTTTTGGATTCGTCGTCTGAAGAAAATCATTAACCTTAAGGCCTTTTGCGTCATATTCAACACCGGCTTTTTCGAGATCCAGCCCCTGAACATTAGGAGAACGCCCCACCGCCACCAGGATACTTTCGGCTGATATTTCTTTTTTAACACCTTGCTTATTTTCAAGCACCACCGTATTCGCGTCCCCTGTCTTTGTGAACTTAACGGCTTTTTCTCCCGTATAAAGAGTGAGCCCATCTTTAATTAATTGTTTCTCCAAAATTCGTGCGACGTCTTCATCTTCCCGAAATAGTATCCGATCCATCATCTCCACAACGGACACCTTGACTCCAAGGCGATGCAAAGCCTGCGAAAGCTCAATGCCGATCGGGCCTCCGCCAAGAACAATCATGCTTTCTGGCAATTCATTGAGACTAAAAATGGTTTCGTTCGTGAGATAGTCAATGTCACTTAAGCCTTCGATAGGAGGTACCAAGGGATGAGAGCCCGTACAAATCACAAATTTTTTCGCGTGAACAACATCCCCATTGACTTTTAAGGTGACGGGGCTCGTAAACGCAGGCGGGCCGATGATAACTTCGATTCCACGTTTTTGAAAATCCTCCGGCTCATGATGTTTCGCAATGTCATTCACGACATCTCGAACATGATCCATAACCGACCCATATTCAAATTCTAAAGCACCGGATGTTTTAAGTCCGAATTGAGAAGCATTTTTCAGTAAACATGCTACCTGAGAAGATTTTAAGAGAGCTTTTGAAGGCACACATCCGTACCATGTGCAGTCGCCTCCGAGACGTTTTTTATCAATAATACAGGCTTTAGCACCTAGGGCTTTTGCGACACTCGCGCCAAAGAGCCCTCCGGCCCCGCCTCCAATGAACACAATATCAAATTCCAAGTTTTTCACTGAAAACCCTTTACGCTTTATCGTTAAAAGAATCAAAAAGTCTTGTTTGATTCATAAGTCGATAAAAGGCTCTTATCCTTACTTAATTTTCCTATTCCGACGCTTTAGATAAAAAATCGCCGGCCAACTTTTCCCATTCTTGCTCAAGAGTTTCCCGGCAAAAGCCTTGGCGGGCAATCTGATACCAATACCCGGCATTCCCTTCATTTCCTTCTTTTCTATGAAGATACGCGTGAACCCTGGATCCGTCTTTGGAAGAGACGTCTTGGGCCAATTTATGGGCGTGATCCCAATCCCCCTTCCGGTCATGCCACAGCGCTCGCAGCAAAGAAGAACAATCTTGGGGTGGCTGATTATCTTTGAGTGTATGCTTAAATTCGTCCATCGTCATCTTGGGCCTCCTTTATGATTTTAGGATACTCATCCAGGGCTTGATCATCGCAACCAATGCGATAGCTAAATAACATCCCCATTCACATGTTAGTAAAACAGGAAAAAGTTTGACAAGAAATAACTAAACGAAAACACACTGATCTTCACCCATACAAAATCCGACACGGTGAGTTTTTTGATTGATTTCTCCGCCCATGGCCAAACCCTCATAGAGACCTCCTTTATTTATGGCCAACGGCTTCTTGTGAACCAGCGTCAACCTTTAAAAGCTCCGTCGAAACCATTTGAATTATCGTATCGCTATTGTATGATATTTTCACTGTCTGTACTTGTAAAATACCATAATTCGTAAATTGTAAATAGAGCTCGCACAAAGTAATAATTCATTACCGTATTTCAGCTATTAACCACCCTTCTCCATTTACGATTTACTATGTACCATTTACGGTCTTTGTCTTTGTGTCTTAATAAATGTTTGGACCACCGGATGATCCAATGATAAGGGTGGAAAATACGTCCGGATTCTCGATCTCTTCCACCAATCTGTGGTATCCGTCCCCGGCTTAGTAAATTGGTATCGATACAGATCGGCACGAATATATTTTGGAGCCGCTCCTGAAAAAGGATCATCTCCGAGCAGACGGAGTACACGTGAATCTCCCTCCAGTAATTTGATCGTTAAATGCATCAGCCAAGGCTGATACTCGAACTTGGACATGGCCGCAAACCAAATCTGCCAATCAAGTCGATAATGATACGGACTCACCACACACGGACGGCGATCCACACTCCCCGGTTTACAAGGGAATTCATAGGGAATCCATTTGGTTTGAGATGTGATTAGTTCGTCCGTTGTCCCTTCCAAAATCACTTCAAATCGTTCTTGTCCAATATACCCAAACGCTCCGTAGGTATTGACGAGATAAAGGTTATTAAAGCTCATATTCATCGCTTGAGTCGGACTGATCATATTCATGATAGGCCCTATACTCAGAATCAGTGTCAAAACGGTAAACATCCAGACCATAACGCGATGAGATATATGAGTCCGGGAACCATTTTGAATAATTTTGATGAAACGTTTTTTAACATGCCTCGGTGAAAATTTAAGAAGGAATTGATCATCCAAGCAAGGAATACATAATACAAGTGTCAGCCAATTGAGCCAGGACAAGTTTCCGCTGACAATGAGTGTTATTTGAAATCCAATCTGAATCAGGCCAAAGACAATTCTTAAACGTCTGGGCCAAAACAAAAACCAGGGGGCGACAATTTCGACAAAATGGTTCATCACAACACCCGACTTCAAAAACCAACTTGGCATGAAATGTAAAAACCGGCTCAACGGATTTGGAATCGGCTGGGTTTCAAAATGATAATAAAGACATGTCAAATCCCTCCAGCATTCATGCCCCCTCAATTTAATGAGTCCCGCGCCAAACATCACACGAAAAAGCATCCATCGGTAAAGCCAAAAAATCACGGCCGGAGGATGCGTCTTGATTTTAGAAATTTTCCACGATGTGATGGGGCACAAAAACACCGCTAAAAACCCGGCCTCAAGCAGCATCATCTCCCAACCGTATCCGTAAAAAATTTGTCCGATATGAACAAAGGAAATGTACAATCCCCATAAAGCCAAAAGAAGGATCGGATTAGCAAATCCCATCACCAGTAAAATGGATAAGCCAATCCCGATTGTCGACAATACCTCGAGAATGTGGTCAGACAAGAAAAACCAAAAAATCGTCGGAAGTCTTGAAAATGCCCCCCAACCCTCGCCATAAGCAAGTTCGACTTTTTTTAGAAATATCTCCGCCGGCAAAATACCGTCATGGCCGACAAGCGTCACCATTTGATGCGCCAACCCTGCGAATGCGATCAAATAAATAAAACCAAGGGATCTTAAAAAAACATTCCGGGTAAGAAAATATGTCACTTGGGGTTTTCTGATTTTAGGGTCGACTTGAGGCATCAGAAGAGTTAGGACGAAGGTAGTGTTATCAGGCGATCGATTAAATCGATGGCATCGTAGGGTCTAATATGAAAATCATTATATACAACGTTGCCTTTTTGATCAATGATCACTGTCCACGGAGTTCCTCCTGATCGATAGGATCTCATGATTTTTGAAGGCTTGCCCTCTGATCCGCTGTGACCAATGGGTATTTTGAGAAAATATTTCTGGGCCGTTTCTTTCGCGGCCTCAGGTGTATTTGTGTGGAATCCTTCAAAAGCGGTTTGTATCGCGACAAAATCGACGCTATTATTATCCCGATAGTGCTTTATTAACTTACGGATTGTTGGAAATCCGTGCGCATGACATCCCGGACACCAGGCTTGAAAAAAATAAAGATAAATGACTTTGCCTTGAAAATCTTTAACGTCAATTTTGTGCTTGCCATAGGGTAATTTCACCCAGCTGTCCACGGTCCATGAGGGAGCCTTTTCGTTTAAAACTCCGTACGAGCCCGCATAAATAAGTTGAGAGGCACCTAAGGTTCCAAGAAATACTGCACCGAGTAACATTAAGCCCAAAAATGGTTTCATGATTTAATAGAGATGCTGAGGGCTATTGTGGTCGTGAGGAAGATACTTGCGATATTTATAACTTTGATACTTCATGCGGTCAGAAAACGAGAACGAACGGCCATGATGGCCATCGTAAGTCGGATCATCATCCAGCATATGAATCATCCGGCTGGCCATGAGACGATTGGTTTTGTCCCATGTCCCTCTGTCGAGAATCTCTCCACTGCGGCTAAAAATCGTATAGCCTCCTTCTAAATCTCCCTGATCATAGACCACCCTGGCTTTAAGGTTTGCGTTTGAGTAATAAACATTCCAAATACCATCACGCACACCACGCTCCCATTGCCCCTCAACCTTCGTCACCCCATTCTCATAAAATTCTTGATAGAGCCCATGCCGCTCGCCCTCTTGA
>JADFSZ010000139.1 GCA_022560555.1 PVC group bacterium | reverse complement strand
ATTCCCTCATGCGATTCTGTACCGGCCTGAAGAATTATAAGAAACTTTTGATGACTATTATCCCCCTCAAGATAACCTGAAGCCGCCGATAACGACACCGCAAAAACAACTGCCGATAGTATCCATTTTTTCATAACACACTCCTTTTTTATTGTTTTGGGCATTTGCCATTGGCATCTATTTACGATTTTCCATTTACTGATTACTATTTACTGCGCTTTTGTAAAGAGCAATATCCGGAATGTGTTGATAGAGAGCAAAAATATACGCGTAGCCTCTGTTCAGACTTCGTCCATTTTCATCTTCCGCAAAAGCCCAGGAATATTGAGGGTAATAATGAATATTTACAAGACGTCCTTGAATCTGATCCTGAAAAGATCCTCCTTCAGAAGGGACATTTTTGTTAAGTTCGCTAAAAGGATACCCCTTCCAAATTCCATCTTGATCTCCAACCAAGAGGACATTTTCTTTTGGATGAAATCCGATCTCCAGCTCGCGATATTCTTTTTGTAATCCGGGCTTCGCGTGTCCCAAGCCTTGATCACGGTTGCTTGAGTATGTTCCGTAAGGGTTTCTACTACGGTAATATTTTGGGTTAAGCACCTTTGCGTCACTATAAAAGTCCAAAATAGCTCCGAATGTCAGCCTCTGAACAGGAACAAAACTTGCCTTTTGATCGCTTTGATACATGTTGCCGGTAAACGGAAATATCAAATTTTTAGTTTCATCATCATAAAGCACAAACGTATCATACTTGAGCAGTCCGGATACACTTTTTTTACCCGGCATCGCGACAACCAGTCCGGCTAAAGGGCAAAAACATAAAGCGGAATTATCATCATGATTAACTATTTCATGGCCGTTGAGAATCGATAGCGAACTAAATCGCCAACCGCGTTTTGTCTCTAAGCCAATAAATATTTCCTCCTTCTTAAACATATCTTCTTCGGGAGTTATATATTTTGGACTATTAATAGAGGGAATCGAGTTAACATAATCCAATGGAGCCCCGTCACGATTCCCAAAACCGGATACGATGCCGTCCTTTCTTAATTCTTCATATGTGAGGTTTTTTGCCCCGAAACATAACTGCCCGGAATGCTTCATAAACAGAACGGCTGTTAAACTGATAATCACCAGAGTATAAAACACCATCCTCTTATGAAAATTTTTAAACTTCATAATGTTTCCCTCAAGAATGTGATAAGGCTCCTTGACAACTTGATCCGGCCCCGGCGGTGCATCCAAAACAATGATCCCCCATAAGAATACGCATCCCTTCTAATTTATCCGGATCTAGACCAAAGATTGTCATAGGAGCTCCATTGTGCATTTGCATTTCCAGCATTTGATTAAAATCACAGTCGTAAATTTTCCCGTCCCATCCGACATTTAACATATTTTTGCACATCAAATCTTCTAAGGTATGTATATTAAAATTTTGATATAAAAGTTCGACGTAGTCATCATACTGCTTCATCGCTTTTAAATATTTCGCGTAACGCGTGATCGGCATATTCGTAATGGCATAAAGTTTGTTAAACACAATTCCAAAATCATCTTTGAGGCGGGCTCTAAAATCAGATTCCAAGCCTTTCTGTGCCGGCGGTAAATGCGGACCCACCGGATTGTAGACAAGATTAAGAATAAGTCCGGATGTCTCTTGTCCATAACCTATACGGTTTAGCATCAATAGAGCCTCAATGGATTTACCAAACACACCACGCCCTCTTTGTTTTTCGACATTATCCTTGGAATAACACGGCAAGGACGCAATCACTTCAACTCTACTCTCTGCCAAAAAATCAGCCAGATCTTCATACCCGGGCTCCAGCAATATCGTCAAATTACATCTATCTATCACATGAAGACCTCTTTGATAAGCCGCACTAACAAGCATTCGAAAAAACGGATTCATTTCGGGAGCGCCTCCCGTAAGATCTAAAGTCGAAAAGCTGAACCGATCCATAAGATGTATTATCTCTTCGGCCGTGTCCTTATTCATATTCTCTTTCGTTTTTGTCGGGCCGGCTTCGACATGACAATGCACACAGGTTAAATTGCATAATTTCCCCAAATTAACTTGGAGGATATCCATCCTAGACTTTTCAAGAGTAATATTTTCTTTCTGAAGTTTTTCGAAAAATTTATATACCATTATCAAAAACTCCTAAAGGTAAAAATAAAATAAGTCAATGCCGACAATAGCGCAGCTAGAGGCAGAGTCAAAACCCATGCTGAAACAATACCACTGATGGTTCGTCCATTCGCTTTCTTGTTAACGGCCCCTATTCCGAAAAGAGCTCCGCACGAAACATGTGTTGTTGAAACAGGAACACCTAAATGCGAAGCAAATATCACTAAAAAAGCGGTGATCGCGTTTGCAGTGAAACCTTGGCCATGATTCATAGAGGTGATCTTCCAGCTCACGGTCTTCGCGACTCTCTTGGCGCCCAATAGACCTCCGATCGCCATCGCCACGGCCACAATAGATACATTCCATTGTAAATTTAGAACCCCTGCAACAACGGCAAGCCCTACAATTTTAGGTGTATCATGGAGCCCGCGCGCAAAACTCACGGCCCCGGCTGTCAAAAAATGGAGTCCATTAAGAAGGCTTTGGACATTGACACCCATAATACGCCCTTGATAAGTTTCCACCAGATCAGTTTCGCACATCCTTTTATCCCCAACAATAATCTCAGGAATCAAAAAGGCCTGTTTCTTGTCTGTCAGCCCCTGCACAAAAGCCATTTGCTCAACAGGCACTAATTTCCCACCGATACAAACACATGTGTTTTTTGTAACTTTTAGCTTCTTTCGGGTAAATTTTAAAACCGGATATATGAGCATGCTTAAGCCAACCGCGATAAACGGGCTCACAATCAATGGAATAATAAAATTTTTTCCTAAGGCAGCATACGCAATTTCACCATGCAAAGCGATCATGCCTACTCCCACCAACGCTCCTATTAAGCTATGTGTTGTTGAAATGGGAATTCCCAAACGTGATGCAAATAGCACTGTAAAACCTGCGCCTAAAATCACGGACACGAGAAAGGTGTGTTGGCCCAACAGGGCATCGGGAAACAATCCTTTTCCACCAAACGTGTTAACAAGCTTTGTGGCAAAAAAACACGCCGCCAACGAACCCAGAAAGGTCATAAGTGTTGCCCATCGAATTGCTGTCTCAAAACTTGTTGTACGGGAACCTACAAGAGAGGCCACTCCCTTAATATTGTCATTTGCCCCATTAGCGTAGGCAACTAAAAAAGTGGCTAGTATGATCATCCAAAACATATTAAATACCCTTTACCACTAAGATCGACATTAACAGCTTCCCGAGCAGCAAGAATCTTCGGACTCGGTGGTTTTATTGTAATCAAGCCCCTTCGTCACGCGCGGATCTCTTCTGCCGTTTTTAGGACAATCATACGGCTTCGCTTCAGCCAAAGGAATTTCCCGGTAGGGCTCAACAGGAATAAAATCGTTTTTATAGGGTTCTTGTGTGAGAATCTTAAATGTTTTATCACACACTGATGAGCGCGCGCCCCTCTCATACACATGACCGTCATCATCCTCGATCAACTTCCACGGACCTTTATAAATCACTCCTTGATGGCGCTCAAAACAAGGACCCTCTTTGCCCTTGTAAGCGGTGACGGTTACGGAACGAAACTCAATCCCTTTAACCACACGCCAGGGTTTTTCTTCACGTTTATCAATACACATCCCATAAAACCCGGCTTCCCCAAAGGCAGCCAAAAATTCCTCTTCCTGAAAAGCACCGGAAATGCAACCACTCCACAGCTCCGGATCATTTTGAAGCTCTTGAGGAACATGTTCATCGGAAACAATATCTGAAATCGCGACACGGGCTCCCTTTTTTAAGACACGGTACATTTCCGAAAACATGTTTTTTCGGTCGTCCTTTTTAACCAAATTGAGAACACAATTTGAAATGATGATATCTATCGAGTCACTCTTAACAAGCGGATGGTTGGTCTGTTGGGATTCAATTTGTTTTTGAAACTCTTCATATTGATTCCGATCGTGAATCGGGTGATTTTTTAGAATTTGATCTATCCAATTCGTGTCAGTTTTGAGATCCTGAATTCGACCGCGTAAAAAATCAACATTATGCCAGCCAATCTCATCGCCGATCCGCTTTCGATACTTTTCAGCCAAAGCCAGCATCGTCGGATTAAAATCCACACCAATGACTTTTCCCTGCGCCCCGACAATCTGCGAAGCAATATAGCAAATTTTCCCGCCCCCGCTGCCCAAATCGAGAACAACATCCCCCTCTTTGACATATTGGCTGGGATCCCCGCATCCATAATCTTTTTGAAGAATTTCATCCGGGATCACTTCCAGATAAGCAGGATTATATGTAACGGGACAACACAGAGACTCCTGCTTGATCTCGGCCCCCGCCTTGTAACGTTCAATCACACTCTTTTCTAGACTCATTATTCGCCCCCTATATGGCTGTAAATATAAATATAAGAACTATTTAAGTCTCTTTTAGACTCTGTCTCTTTCGGGAATGCTTTCTTTGAACATTTAATCATTTGTCGAGCGTTGAATCAAGACCTTACATTTGGGCTGAATACGAACCCGGATGAAACAATCTTAGGAAGGATCAGACAATGAAGATTTTATGCGCTTTTTCGCCTCT
>JADFSZ010000138.1 GCA_022560555.1 PVC group bacterium | reverse complement strand
ACATCTTCCCTAAGAATGTCTCTTAAATTATTTTTTGCTGACTTGTCTGGGGAGATTCTATAACTCATTTGAAAATAATCACCATTCAAAGTCATGTCCAAATCTACAACAGAACTGTCTCCAGAATGTTTAGGTTCTTTTGCCTTAAAAGTTACTGTCATTTCATCACCATTTCTTTTATAATTCACCATCCTCATTATTGAAAATGTATGCCATAACAGGGACAAATGGGAAAACAACAGTAGCGGCACTTTTACAATATTTATTAAATCACTTGGGTGAAACATGTGGGAGATTGGGCACCATAAATTATGATCTTGTTAAAGAGGTCTTGCCTGCCACCACCACCACTCCTGGACCGCTTGAGCTGAAGGTTTTACTTCGCAAAATGTTGGATAACCAGGCAACAGCTTGTGTGATGGAAGTTTCTAGTCATGCGCTTGACCAATCACGTGTCGATTATATCGAATTTGATGGTGCTGTTTTTACAAATATCACACATGATCATTTGGATTACCATAAAACACGCGCTGAATACTTAAAGGTCAAGAAAGATTTTATCAAAAACTTAAAGCCCGGCGCGATCGCTATACTTAATCGAGATTCCGGGGCTTTCTGGCGCATGCGGCGGGGGATCAAGTCCAAAGTGATTTCGTATGGTCGCTCGTGGCTGGCTTGTGCTCGGGTGAAAAATGTGCAACTGTCTTTGGGCGAAGTGTCTTTTCAATATCACTGTCAAGAAGTCCTTTGGAGCGTCACTCTCTCATTATCGGGCGAATTCAATATTCAAAACGCAATGGCCGCCTTGACAGTGGCCCATCTAGAAAAGTTTCCCCAAAAGACAGTTGCAAAGGCCTTCAGCGAGTTTAAAGGGATTCCCGGCCGATGCGAACTCATTCCAAATAACCTGAACGTTGGAATCATGATTGACTATGCGCATACGACAGATTCTCTTAAGCGTATATTAAAATACTGTAAACGATTTTGTAAAAACCGGATGATTGTTGTGTTTGGATGCGGAGGGGACCGGGATAAATCTAAGCGGCCCCGCATGGGAAGGGGCGCCTCCGGGTATGCCGATATATCTATTCTTACCAGTGATAATCCAAGAAGCGAAGATCCGTTAAGCATCATTGAAGACATCGCGCGCGGATTTCGTAATAAAAGTAAATATATCGTAGAAGTCGACAGAAAAAAGGCTATCATACGCGCTATCCGCATGGCTCAAAAAAACGATTTTATCCTCATCGCCGGAAAGGGTCATGAAAATACCCAGCAAATAGGAAGTGCATTTTATCCTTTTAGTGATAAGCAAACCGTTCTGGAGTGTTTGCAGGATTCTTCGGCCCCGGACGAAGACAACGCTTTCGAAAGAAATTGATTTTTCAAAGCAGTTCCTTACAATGTATAATAACTTTCATATGCGTCTAAAAGATGTTCAAAAAAGCTTGTCCGCCCGATGGATTCAAAAAGGTTCGCTTAAAACCTTTAAGCGCGTATCTATTGACTCCAGACAAACAAAGAAGGGTGATCTGTTTTGGGCCATACATGGGGCTCGGTTTGACGGGAATCAATTTGTTCAAGACGCCTTTGAATCAGGCGCAGTGGCTGCGGTTGTCACGCAAGCTGCACAGGGCCCATGGCCGTCTCATGTTTCCATTTTGAAAATAGCTGACGGCATAAAAGCTCTTCAAAAATATGCGTCGGTTGTGCGCAAGCAATATTTTAAGCAAGTCATAGGTGTCGTTGGGTCGAACGGCAAAACAAGCACTAAGAATATGATCGAGCATTTGTTAAAACCTTATCTCACGTGCGGTAAAACAATTTCTAATTATAATAACCATATTGGTTTGCCGCTCTCGTGTGTGAACACCCAGAAAGCATGCGAGGTCTTTATCGCGGAAATGGGGATGAGCCATTTTGGAGAAATCGGGTGTTTGGGGCGTATATTGAAGCCCAATACGGTTGTATTTACAAATATTGGATTAGCCCATCTTGAGGGAGTGAAAAACTTAAAGGGAGTTTTGCGTGCCAAAGAGGAAGTATTGAATCACTTGCCTCATGGGGCCTCGCTTGTTCTTAACGCGGATGACGCAAAGTTAAGGACACTAACCCGTCATCAAAAATTTCGAATTATCACCTATGGATTTTCCAGACACGCGGATTTTCACGCGACAATAGTGAAAAGATCTTTACGTTCGACATCTTTTCTCGTGAATGGGAAAGACCTTATTCGCCTGCCTTGTTTAGGGGATTTTAATGTTTATAACGCGCTGGCAGCACTCGCGACCGCTCATGCTGTGGTGCCAAAATTCCGTTTGAATCATCGGGTATTTGCAGGGATTTGTCTGCCCGGAATGCGTACAGAAATCCGAAAGAAAAAAGGCATTCTTTGTATCAATGACGCTTACAATTCCAATCCAACATCTGTCAAAGCCTCTCTGGGAATGTTGTCACACCCGGCTTTTCAGAAAAAAAGAAAAGTGTTTGTTTGCGGGGATATGCTGGAATTGGGAAGATACAGTGTGGAATGGCATCGCCGTTTGGGAAGACACCTTAAATCAAGCCAGGTGGACATCCTTATTGCTATTGGCTCCAAGGCTGAAGCTATGGCCAAGGAAGCGGCCAAACACAATTCGTTCCCGATATATCAATTTTGTGATGTTGACGAGTTCCGTCAGGATATGCATAATATTATTCGCTCCGGGGATGTGGTTCTTCTTAAAGCTTCACGTCTCATAGGATTGGAAAAAATACTCAACAAAAAATAGACACAATTTTTTTGGGTGGTGCCGGCTTGTTCTATAAATTCCTGTATAGTCTCAAAGATCACTATTCTGTATTTAATGTATTTCAATACATAACCTTTCGTGTTGCTTTGGCCGCGTTTACCTCCTTTGTCATATGCATCCTTCTCGGACCTCGTTTTATTCGTGCCCTAAAGCAGATGAATATCAAAAGCCGGTTTCATGAAGAAGCTACGGTGATCTATGAGTACCATAAAGACAAGGCCCAGACACCCAGTATGGGTGGATTGTTGATACTCATTTCTGTTTTATCAGCGATCTTATTATGGGGGGATTTGTCCAATTTGTATGTCTGTATTGCGTTATTTTCCTCTGTGTGGTTGTCCGTCATAGGTTTTATAGATGACTACAAAAAGAATGCCCGTCATAGTTCTAAAGGGCTATCCGCTAAAAAAAAATTTATGGGACAGGCTGTATTAGCGCTTGTAATTTTTGTGTACCTGTTCCACTTTCCTGAAAACAAACAAATAAGCCTTTCATTGTATTTTCCACTCTTCAAAAGCTGGGTTGTTTATCTTGGACCTTTTTATATTTTTCTCGCGTTTATTGTTATTGTGGGATCATCGAACGCGGTAAATCTTACGGATGGTCTTGATGGTTTAGCTGTCGGATGCAGTGTGATCGCTATGGCCGCGTATGCTGTTTTAAGCTATATTGCGGGACATTCTGTGTTTAGCGCTTACCTGCATGTGCCGTTTGTCCCCGGAGCCGGAGAGCTAACGGTTTTTTGCGCGAGCGTGGTTGGAGCCGGGTTGGGGTTTTTATGGTATAACTGTCATCCGGCAGAAATTTTTATGGGGGATACGGGATCTTTGTTTCTTGGCGGTACCATAGGCGTTGTTGCACTGCTGATCAAGCAAGAACTTCTCCTCATTCTCATCGGGGGGGTGTTTGTTCTAGAAGCTCTTTCTGTTATTTTTCAGGTTTTGTCATTTAAAATAACAAAAAAGAGGATCTTTCTTGTCGCACCGATTCATCATCATTTTCAAGCTAAAGGTTGGGACGAATCTCGTGTGATCACGCGGTTTTGGATTGTCGCTTTTGTCTGTGCTGTGTTGGGATTGGCGGCGCTAAAACTTAGATAGCGTTCAGCATAGAGAGGCGAGAAAAGACAAAACAAGCAATACAGCGTGGAGCGTAAAGCGTTTTGTTCTTTCTATACGCTAAACGCTAGAAAATTACACCCTGAACGCTAAACGCTCTACACTAATAATATGGATCCAAAAGGGAAGAATATTTTGGTAGTCGGGATGGGGCAAAGCGGTCTTGCGGCAGCCCTTTATCTCAAACAACGCGGTGCGAATGTACGTGTCACTGACCGAGGGGCGTCTGAAGCAAGTGTTCGTATTCTTAAGAAAAAAGATATTGCTTTTGAAACTCATGGGCATACCAAGAGTTTTGTTGGATATCCGGATTTGATCGTGGTGAGCCCAGGTGTTTCCCCGCAAGCCCTTCCCATTGTTATCGCAGAAAAAAATGGCATTCCCGTCCTTTCAGAAGTTGAAATAGCCTATCAGAAAAACTTAAAAGAAAAAATAATTGCAGTGACGGGGACAAATGGTAAAACGACCACGACAGCTCTCATTCATCATATTATCACTTATTCCGGTCAAACAAGTTTAGTGTGCGGAAACTATGGGGCACCTTTGAGTCAAGTAAGACTCGAAAATTCGCTCAAGGATTGGTTTGTGTGCGAGCTCAGCAGTTATCAGCTTGAGCGGATCGATAGATTTTCTGCCCATATTGCCGTTTTTCTAAACCTTACCCCGGATCATATGGACCGTTATGAAAGGCTCGATGATTATTTAGGGGCCAAAATGAATCTGTGCCGTAATCTCAACGAAAATGACTGGGTCATTGCCGATTTTGAGGATTTTCACACGGCATTGGCTTCATACAGGTGTCGGGCCAAGCAGCTGTATATATCCACGAAAACAAAATTGAATGAGGGCGCATGGATAGAT
>JADFSZ010000137.1 GCA_022560555.1 PVC group bacterium | reverse complement strand
TATTCAACCATTAAGTAATGGGTCAGTTGTCACACTCAATCATGGAGCACATATTTTCAAGCTGGGTTCTTTTGAAGGGAATCCTATCATAAAGCCTCAGGATGTTGGGTTAACCTGGCACGAGGACGGCGAGTTAAAAATCGGGGCTGCCTTTAACGGCGGGGCCGAAGTGTTTCAGGATAGGGTTATAGTAATGCCAAGATGTCACCAAGGGTATTATGAGGGCAGGTTTGTTGACCCCAAAACGGGTAAGGAACGTATTTCATTTGAAAATTATGTTTCTGAGGTTTGGCCTCTGGTGAGTGAAGATGGTATAAACTTCGATAGATTCCGGAACGTAGTCATCCGAGGTGATGGAACCGACCATCCGGACTTCACTTATGGAATAGAAGATATCCGAATCATCAAACATGATCAAAGGTATCTGTTGATTGGGTGTGGCAAGACTGGACCCGCCTTTAAAGCCGCAAACGCAGACAGAATCGCAGTTTATTCGACCGGAGATTTTGTAAACATCACCTATCACGGTATCATTGAATCCTTCGACTCGCGCAATGCTGTACCTTTCCCGGAGACAATACACGGGCAGCAGTATATGCTGTTGCGCTTTCATCCTAACATTTATTTAGATGTCCTTGAAACCGGCATCGATCAATTACTGAGTCCTGACATGCATATAAAATACTGGAAGGAAATTTATGAACGACGAAGCAATAGTCTTCTTTTAGAAGCAGGGAGGTACCCGCACGAAAAGGAGAAAATCGGCCCTGGTACCCAGGTAATAAAAACCGATAAAGGTTGGTTGGTAATCTATCATGCTGTCGGTGAGATAGAGGATAATATTTGTCAAGCCTATGGATTGGCAAAGAATATTGAAAGAGGATATTCTATATGCGCTGCCCTTTTAGACCTTGACAATCCAAGAAAGGTGCTTTGCCGGACTAGAAATCCAATTTACATTCCCTCCGCTCCTTACGAATTATATGGCAATGATCAGTATCGTATAGACGTTTCTGCGGTTGTTTTTCCTGTAGGCGCCTTTGTCCTAAAGGGCAAACTGGTGCTATATGTCGGATCTGGCGATAAATATGTTATCCTGTTAAGTTGCGATCTTAAGAACTTGATGAATTATTTATGGGAGTATTGCAAGTACGATGCATAAGATATTTCCATTAGTCGGCGAGAGCATCCAGGATGTCCGAAGACAGTTGCTAATCAGCCGAACGAGATATGGACCGCAGATTACAAGGGTCATTTTCGGATGAGAGATGGCCAATACTGCTATCCGCTAACAGTCTGTGATATGTATAGCCGGTATTTGTTGGGATGTGAATCTCACGACGCTATTTCACTAGATAAGACGAAACGACATTTCACGAGATTATTTTCAGAGTATGGATTGCCCTAGAGAATTAGGACAGATAATGGGATACCTTTTGCATTGAGTGCGATAGCAAGGCTTTCAACATTATCTGTTTGGTGGATAAGCCTGGGGGTATATCCGGAGCTGATTGACCGGGAAGACCAGATCAGAACGGCAAGCATGAGCGAATGCATAGGACCTTGAAGAAGGAAGCAACGATACCGGCTGAGAGGAATATTAAAAGACAGCAAAGACGGTTTGAACATTTTCAGGAGGAATACAATATGATTCGGCCATATGGAAAAGAAGTGGGAAAGAAGGGTCAGCCCCTGACTTAGGACAAGAGTTATGTGCGTTGTTGTATGATCGTATTATAGAAAAGCCCCAATATCTCAGGGTATTGAGGCTTTTCTATTTAAAAGTGCGCCCACCAAGAATCGAACTTGGAACCTACAGATTAGAAATCTGTTGCTCTATCCGATTGAGCTATAGGCGCATGAATGAGAATGATGTCAAATACACAATACTCTGAACTCTGAACTAAAGATATCGGGGCGACAGGATTCGAACCTGCGGCCCTCTGCTCCCAAAGCAGATGCGCTACCAAGCTGCGCTACGCCCCGATTAGAAGTCGGATTATAGCGAATAACAGGGTGTGTGTCCAGATGTAGATTTGATAAAAATCTGTTCATTCCAAAGGACTTATGATAATATGTTGTCGATAATCAAAGAGGGGCTCCTCCCTCAAAGATAGGTTCTAGTGCCTTATGGAACGACGCAAAAATGTTGTAACGTTTAAAAAGTTTCAGATGAAGTATATGGCTCTAACTGTCTTCATTGCCACTCTGATAGCCATATTTTCTGCCGGAGCGGTGTACATAACAGTGTCTTTGTTCATTTCGGAATTTGATTACCGAGGGCCGGGGCAAACGCTCGTTATGCGGGAGGTCATGGCTTTAGGTCACCATATTAACCTCACGATTCTGATAGGATACCTTGTCGTGTTTCCTCTCATCACCGTATTTTGTCTCTATATGTCCCATCGAATTACAGGGCCCTTGTTTCGTCTGAAAGATGTACTGATAAATATAGAGAACGGGCAATATGATGAAAAGTTCGTGATTCGCGGAGCTGATGTTTTGGGTGAGTTAGCCGATGAAATTAACGCGGTTTTGCTTCATTTAAAAAATCAGAAAAGTATGCAAAAACAAATGATCGAAAAAATTGATAATCAGATTCACTTACTTCAAAGCGCCATAAGTGACGTGTCAGATAATCCGTCCCAATCCGGACAAAAAGTGTCAGAGCTGAATCAGATTGTTCAAGCTATGCAAGAGCCGCTTGATTACTTGAAAAAAAAATAAAAAGGACCTTTTGTTTGTCCTCCCGCATTTCAAGGTCCGGTATAATCTAGTCTTTATATGGCCCAGCAAAGAAAAAACAAAAACAAGAAGCCCCTTTTCATTATCGGTGTTCTTTCATTGATATTGGTATTGTGTTTATGGCTTCTTAGAGAGCACCATGTGATCGAAGAAATTGATGGTGTTTTTTATAATTTTTATTACTCTTTCGTTGAAGAATCCGATCCTGATGAGCGAATAGTGTTGATTGAGATTGGGGATGAGGATCTTGAAATTTTGGGCGAATGGTCTTGGCCTCGGGATTACCATGCGGCCCTCATACGTGTGCTCGGCCTCTATCAGCCCCGTGTGGTGGCGTTTGATATTCTGTTTTTAAACCCGGGGCTTAACCCTGAGGGGGATCGCAAACTCGAAGAAGCCGCGCAAAACTTTCAAAATCAATTTCCGGTGATATTTCCCGGTTATTTTGACGGAGAAGGGTCTGAAATCAAACGATTAGACAGAGCTAGCGTTTTTCGAATATCTCCGTTTGAATATTTAAGCCCGATTGATCCTTTGGAGCGCTTCAATTCCGCGAAAGCTTTTGTGAATGACTTTCCTGATCAAGATCACATCACAAGACGATATCCTCTTTTCGTGAAACATCAAAATCAATTACACCCCTCATTGGCATTAGCGATTGCCTGCCTTTATGACAGTATAGATGTTCGTAAAGATGTAAAAGTATATAAAGATCATGTGGTTTTTGAAGAAGGTTCTGAAAGAGAAAAATCTTTTAATTTGGACCAGGGGGACTTTTTAATAAGGTTTAATCCTGCGAAAAATCGATTCAAGCGTTTGCACTTTTCTGAAATTCTCGCTGCTTATGAGGGGCAAATCCAACTGGATTTGAGCGAGTTTAAAAATAAAATCGTGATTATCGGAGGGACCGCGTCAGGATTTAATGATGACAAACAGACTCCTCTCAAACAGAGTTTGTTTGGCATGGAAGTTCTTGCGACAATGACAGCCAATATCTTAGACGCGGATGTCATAACACCTGTCGGTGAAATATGGATTTTTCTTTTAATATTAGCCTTCCTTGTTTTATCAATAATCGCTTTTTATAAGACGAGGCCGGGTGTCGGAGTTTTGGCGTATATGCTCATGATATTGGGCGCGTTAACCGCGGGAATTTTTCTTTTTAAAAATTACAGTATATGGATATCGCCGGTTCCTTATTTGCTTTTGGTTACAGGAATATTCGGGATTGTTCTCGGAGTTCGATACTTTTATG
This sequence comes from PVC group bacterium, assembly GCA_022560555.1. Lineage (GTDB taxonomy): Bacteria > JADFSZ01 > JADFSZ01 > JADFSZ01 > JADFSZ01. Next base: position 816 of record JADFSZ010000137.1, on the reverse strand, counting down.
AAGAAAAAGAAAAAAAATGGATTCGACATGCTTTTGGTCATTATTTATCGCGAAATGTGATGGAAGAAATTCTTGAGGATCCTTCAAAACTATGTCTTGGAGGAGAAAAACGCGTTGTAACGGTCCTTTTTTCGGATATCCGGGGTTTTACAAGTTACTGTGAGATCCATCCTCCTGAGAAAGTCGTTAAGCTGTTGAATGAATACATGGAGTGCATGACAAATATTATTTTTAGAAATAATGGAACGCTTGATAAATACGTTGGAGATGAAATTATGGCTTTGTTTGGAGTCCCTCTGTCGAGATATGACAAAGATCATGCCTGGGGCGCTGTGAAGACAGCGTGGGAAATGTTTGAAGAGTTGAAGATTTTGCAGAAAAAATGGGAGTCTCAGGGGGAAAAGCCGTTTGGAATCGGAGTTGGCATCAATACGGGAGAAATGATAGTCGGGAATATGGGTTCTTCAAAGGTTATGAATTATACGGTTATCGGCGATGAAGTTAATTTAGGTGCCCGTGTTGAAGCTTTGACACGGACGTATGACGCAAACATCATTATAACCGAGTCAACGTATCAAATGGTTCGATCTCGTGTCCGGGCCTTGTTTCTTGACGATGTAAAGGTAAAGGGCAAAGAAAAGAAAGTGAAAATTTATTCCGTAGTGGATCTCCTCAGTGAAAATGCCTAAAATGCGTTTATCATTGACATTGATCGTGCTATAGTCTATATAAATTATAGAGCAAATTTCTTACTAAAGTCTTGCAAGCCACCCGGATCCTGTCATTATGAAAAAGGGAACATACGTCATTACATCA
>JADFSZ010000136.1 GCA_022560555.1 PVC group bacterium | reverse complement strand
GATAGGCGCTCATTTATGGGGCGCTGTTGTGTCGCGGTGATTTTTTAACTTGTCTGTCCAAATAAGGTTTTGCCGGTATGATCAAAGCAGAAAACCTCACAAAAAAATATTCCGGCCTTAAAGCCGTTGATTCTGTTTCCTTTGAAGTTGAGGATGGGGAAATTGTCGGATTGCTCGGCCCTAACGGAGCCGGCAAAACCACCATCATGCGTATGCTCACGTGTTTTCTTCCCCCAAGCGAGGGAAGCGCGACCCTTTGCGGATACAGTATTCTAAAAGATTCGAGACGCGTGCGTCAAAACATCGGGTATTTACCGGAAAATAATCCTCTTTATGAGGACATGCGTGTCAAAGAATATTTAAATCACCGGGCCGGACTCAAATCGATTGGATTTAGGGAAAAGCGTCGCGCGATCCACAAAGTGTTAGAGAAATGCTGGATTGAGGATGTTCAAAACAAAATGATTAGTTCTCTTTCCAAAGGATATCGTCAACGCGTGGGCCTTGGGGCCGCTCTTCTGGGAGCTCCGAAAATACTGATCTTGGATGAGCCGACGGTTGGCTTGGATCCCAAGCAGATACTTGAAACAAGAAAACTCATCAAAGAATTAGGTAAAGAACATACGATTTTGCTGTCAACACACATTCTGCATGAAGCGGAAGCGTTATCTGATCGTGTTCTCATTCTCTCTGACGGAAAAATTATTGCCAGTGACACAACGGCGAAGCTGCGCGAACAAATGGCTGGCGGCAAAACCATCTATGTCGAAGTCAAAGGGCCTGATATCGAAACCGTCAAAAACCGGTTCTTGAGCTTAGAGGGAGTCACCCACGTGACATTTGAAACCCGCATGGACGATTATCTGGCCTTTCTCGTCCAATCGTCCAGCGAGACTGACCCGAGGGCTCTTGTATATCAAACCATTAAAGAGAACAATTGGCAGTTAAGAGAACTCACGCTGCGTAAAATGAGTTTGGAGGATATTTTTATTCAGATGACAAACCAGAGCACAGTCCCGCGTAAAGAGGAGGCTGTCAAAACATCATGAAGTTTATTCCCAATCTTATGGCCAAAGAGCTTCGCAGTTATTTCTATTCGCCTGTAGCCTATGTTGTTATTGCCGGGTCGCTTTTCATTAATGGATGGACATTTTGGATCATGGCCAATGCCTTGAATACACCGACGGCTCAGGTGACAGGTTCGATCATGCAGGTGTTTTTCGGCGGAACCTTTTTTTTCTGGTTTCAGATGATTCTGTTTGCTCCTGTGATCACCATGCGTCTCTTTAGTGAGGAGGCGAAAACGGGAACTTTGGAAGTTTTGATGACGTCCCCCGTAACGGATTTTGAAGTGGTTGTCGGAAAATTTCTGGCGGCATGGACGTTTTATATTGTGATGTGGATTCCGACGTTCCTATACATAGTTATCCTGAAAAAACATGCGGCGATTGATATGGGACCGGTTTTTACGGGGTATATGGGTACTTTTTTGGTCGGCGGTTTTTTCCTTTCCATCGGACTTTTGATGTCATCTCTAACCAAGAATCAGATTACGGCCGCCGTGATGGGTTTTGTTGTTTCGATCGGCATTTTCTCAGTGGCTTTCCTGGCCTTTTTTATGAACGGAGCCATCGCGCGTGATGTTATTGCCTACGTGAGCCTCTTGGAGCATTTTGAGGATTTCGGCAAGGGCCTGATTGATACGCGGGCGATCATATTTTACGGGACCATGATTACACTCAATTTGTTTTTAACGATTCGTGTTGTGGAAGCGAGGAAGTGGAAATGAAACGCTCCCGATGGCTGATTAGCTTGAATGTAAGCTTCATGATTTTTCTTATGGCCATGATTGTGCTTTATGTGAATTACTTATCCGCGCGGCATTTTAAGCGCTTTGATCTGACACAAAAAAACTTTTACAGCATCTCAGAAAAGACCAAAAATATCTTGAATCAATTGGATGGGCCTATAAGCGTCATCCTCGTTTTTGATCCGAAAGAGCCGCTTTACGGACATATGCTGGATCTTTTAGAAGAATACCGGTACGTGAGCGACCTTGTTTTGCTTGAAGATGTTAATCCTTATCGTGATCATGCCCGAACCCAAGAGCTCATGCTTCTGTATAACATTCCGAGTGTGAATCATATGATTGTCGTTCATGACCAACAGCACAAGCTCATTAGCCATCAAGTTTTGGCCGATTATGATTATGGGGCGACCGCCTATGGTGGTCGACCTGTTTTAAAGGCGTTTAAAGGGGAACAGGTACTGAGTTCCGCGATTCTCGAAGTGACCCAGGCCGAACCCATGAAAATCGCGCTTTCATCGGGACATGGAGAATTAGATTCTGATTCCGTGAAGGAAAGCGGATCCTTAACGGCGATGACCGTGCTTAAAGCGGATAATTTCCTTATTGAATCTATTCCGGTACTTCATCTGGATCGGCTGGAGGGTTTTGATCTTTTAGTGATTGCAGGGCCGACAAAGCCGTTTTTGTCAGAGGAGTTAGATGTGTTAGCGGAGTATATAGAAACCGGGGGAAACATCCTTATGCTTCTTGATCCCCTTGTTGAAAATAATTTGGATCTTTTTCTGAATCAATATGACGTTGAATTAGGAGGAGATATTGTTGTTGATCCGGCCAAAAAACTTCCGTATGTGAATGCCGCCAATCTTGTCATTGATATCTACGATGAAGATCACCCTGTGACAAAAGGAATGAAGGGGATTGCCACCTTGTTTCCTCTCGCGCAATCCGTTCGGGTTGTCAAGAGGGAAGAAAGATCGGGGCGGATTCAGACCTCCGTTCTTGCTCAAACAAGCCCGGAAGGGTGGGGAGAGAGCAAACTCAACCAGGGTGTGTTTCATTTTAACAAGGGGGAAGATACTAAGGGGCCGGTGTCTGTCGTGCTGGGACTCGAGGTGAAAACCGAAAATGGAGGAGAGTCACGTATGGTGATTTTCGGGAATTCCCAATTCATGATGAACACCCAGATCAATAATTTGGGGAATAAAGACTTTTTATTAAACTCTGTTCACTGGCTGCTTAGAAAAGAAAATCTCATTTCGATTACCGCGAAAACCCCCGAAAACGCTCATCTGACAATGACCGCTCAGGAAATGAGTTCTCTTTTCTGGAAGTTTGTCTTGGGGATACCGATTTCGGTTTTAGTGGTGGGGGGTGTCGTATGGAGCCGACGACGGAACTAAGGAAAACATGTTTATCCTGTTCATGGGTGTGAAATGTGTTTTTGTTAATTATGCCTGAGGTTGTTTTGTATGAATATTCGCACCACTTGTGTTCTTTTGATCGTTTTGATCGCGTTGGGTTATTATATTCAGCACGTTGACGAAAAACAGCCGTCAACCCGCCAGAAGTTTAAATTGTCAGAAAAAATCATTCCCGATTGGCGCCCTCAGGATGTCCGACATATCCGTCTTAAAAATTCTTCTCAAGAGGAAGTGAAGATATCTTTTCAAAGCGGAACATGGCGCCTCGATCGAGCGACGCAGCCGCGGGCCCATTATCGTATTGTTGGGCGCTTACTGGGTTTGGTCAGCGGGCTCAACAAAGATATTGTCCTGGACGGATCGATGGAATCTTATGGAATTACGTCCGACGGGCCTTACGTAGAGTTTTTCGCAGAAGAGGACACTCTTTTTCGGCTGGATTTTGGCCTTCCCACGCCTTTAGAAAAAAAACGTTATGCTAAAATTTTAGGCCGGCAAGGAATATATGTTGTTCCGGACGGAATTTTTGAGCTTATCGATCAAGATCCGGATGCGTTTCGCGATCCGCAAATCACACATATACTTCCGGCGCACATAAGACATGTGGATTTGACATGGCCGGACCATCAGATCACGCTTGATTGGGTGGACGGTCGGTGGTTTATCACGGAGCCCGTGAAACTTGAAGCTGACCAGGAGATCGTAGACAGATTTTTGAGAAAACTCGCGTATTTAACCGCGAAAAAAATTATATTTGACGGTGAGATCTCCTTTGAAGATTACGGTTTTGACCGGCCTTGGTTTCGGGTGTTCCTTCAGACAGAAAATTTTCAAAGCACGGAAATTCTTTTGGGTGATGTTATCAAGTCTGAAGATGGGAATGGGCAAATGTTTGCTGCCATGGAAACGAAAACACCGACGCTTTACGCTGTGGATATCAGCCAAAGGAAATTCCAAAAAAGCGTTGATGATTTACGCGTCCGCTATCTTGTGGACGAAAAGAGAGAAGATATCTATGAGGTAGAGATAACCGGCGCGGATAAAACTTTAAAATTGGTGAAATCAGCGGACGGGACATGGCAAATTTCAGGTCCCAACCCACTAGGGCCCGAAATGGGGCCTCGGCTCAATCAACTCGCGGATCTATTGATATACATAAAATACGTGTCTGTTATTTCGCATGACAAAGTTCGTTTTATGAATAAGGGGATCGGCTTTTCGTCTCCGCTGACAGAAATCCGTTTTATGGATCAATCGGGAGAGGTAGTTAACTCGATACAAGTTTTTGACGCTGTTCAGAATACGGAGCAATCGCTGTTTTTGGGCGTGACGGAAACAAGTTCGAACGTGTATTTGATCCCAAAAACGCATATCCTCGGATTCATCAAGATGTTTGCTCCTGATGTTGATCCTGCAACGAACAATCCTGCCCCATCATCTTCAGAAGCACAAGAATCCTCATGATGACACGATGGATCCCCGTTGTTGTGAGAAAATCCATACGAAATAAGCTGGCTTTGTCGATTTTTTTGGGTGTTGTGATTGTCCTTGCCCTTATTTCGCATTATCGTTTTCGGCAATTGTATTCACGGTTTCAAAATCATTTTGAAACCTCGTCCAGTTTATCAACACAGCTGGCCATTCGTGAAACGGAGCTATGGTTTACGGATAACCTGAAA
>JADFSZ010000135.1 GCA_022560555.1 PVC group bacterium | reverse complement strand
ATTTTATTAAATACGCTGAATCCTATGGGGCTTATGGCTGCTGCATTGAAAAAGCAGAAGATCTTATTTCCAAAATGCAGCAGTGTATGGATATGGGCGGTGTACATCTGATTGAAGTGTTTGTTGATTATTCAGAAAATGAAAGAATACTGACACAAGAGCTGCCGGAACTAACAAAGAAATATTCGTTTTAGTAAGGGAACGATTATCATGGTATTTGAATCTATTAATCCAACCACAGGTCAGTCGATAAAATCATATAATGTCATGAATTTTGAAGCTGTCCGAGAAATCATTGAGGAGATTCACCAGGGATTTTTATTGTGGCGAAAGGAAAGCATTGAACAAAGGAGTGAAGTTTTAAAGGCAATGAGTAAAACTTTACGTGATCGAAAAAACCCATATGCCGAATTAATAACTGAAGAGATGGGCAAGCCGATTGTCCAAGCAAGGGCTGAAATAGTAAAATGTGCGTCTGTTTGTGATTTCTATGCTGAACACGCCCATGAATATTTAGCTCCCCGGGACATTCAAACAGAGGCCACGAAAAGTTATGTTGCCTTTGAACCTTTAGGCATTGTTTTCGCTATTATGCCGTGGAATTTCCCTTTTTGGCAAGTGTTTCGCTTTTTAGCTCCGGCTTTGATGGCCGGAAATGCGGGGATATTGAAGCATTCCCCTAATGTTACCGGATGCGCGCTGGCTATTGAAGATGTCATCAAGGCTGCCGGGTATAAAAGGAAAATATTTCAAACGCTTATTATTGATAATGATGCGGCGGCTTCAGTCATTAAACATTCCCTTGTTAGGGCTGTGACATTAACAGGAAGTACACGTGCCGGAAAATCTGTGGCGGCTACAGCCGGGAGTGTGCTTAAAAAAGTTGTGCTTGAGTTGGGCGGAAGTGATCCCTATATCATTTTGAAGGATGCGAATTTAGCAGACGCGGTACCGATGTGTGTGGCATCACGTCTTACGAATGCCGGACAAAGCTGTGTATCCGCCAAGCGTTTTATTGTCGTTGAACCCTTGAAAAAACAATTTGAGGAAATGTTTGTTGCGCAAATGAGATTGAAGAAAATGGGGGACCCCATGAGCGAAGATACCGATATAGGCCCCATGGCCCGTTTTGATTTGCGCGATAGTTTGCATCGCCAAGTTGAGCAGACACTTAAAGATGGTGCGAAACTGCTTTTAGGCGGACAGATTTCTGATGACCCCGGTGCTTTCTATCCTCCGACAGTGTTAAGCGATGTCAAAAAGGGCATGTTAGCCTATGAAGAAGAACTTTTCGGTCCGGTGGCTATTATTATTACCGTCCAAGACGAAGAAGAGGCTATTACTGTCGCAAATGATAGTCCTTACGGATTAGGATCGGCTATATTTTCAATGGATGAAAAAAGAGCAGAAATCATAGCACGAGAAAAGATCGACGCCGGATGCTGTTTTGTAAATTCTATCGTTCGATCAGACCCGCGCCTTCCATTTGGGGGAGTGAAAGAATCCGGCTACGGACGGGAATTATCCTCATTCGGCATTCGGGAGTTTGTGAATATTAAAACAGTTTATGTAGCTTAGATTCGAGAGCTATAACGGGCGGGATGACAGTGAGCGAGCGGACGTATGCAAAGAATTAATATCCACAGTACGAATAATAATAAGCATGATGTCCATAATATCTGCGAGAGCCATAATAATAGTAATCATCATCATATCGGCTATAGCGATCTACAGACGGAGTGTTGCTTAAATCTGTCGGAGGGCTCTCATGTTTCTGATCACTAGCTGTGGGAATTTGACGGTCATGATCATTATCAGAACGCGAAACGTTTTTTTGAGTCGTACGATGTTGTCTATGGGGCATCGCTGCCGCAAAAGTCATGCCGGCTAATCCGCCCACGACCCAAGACCACGCATCTCCGGCATAAACCGATGGAGTCTGAGTCAAAGTGAATAGGAGTGCCATGAATACAATAAATTTTTTCATTTTTATTCCCTCCCTGTTGGCCATGGTTTTTTATGTTTCATGGTACAATAGTACGCAAGTGCTATGCCAGTTTATAATCCGGTATCTTTTGCTTGCGAAAGATTCAATGAAGCTCAGAAAAAACAGAGGCTTAACCCCTTTGCCTATGAGTCAAGATTGTTTGTATTTTTACGGTATCCGCCAATGTATTTCCGATGCGTCCACGGTATATCGCGGAAAATCCCGGCTATGGAGGGAAAAATGAAATCCATAAAAATTCCAAAAGAAGTTTTTGATAAGAACTATTGTCTTACACATTTTACGATTGAAAAAACAGGTGAAGCTGTTTTTTGGGTGGATTCTAATGCCCGTTTTTGTTATGTCAACGATGCGGCCTGTCAATCGCTTGGGTATACGCACAAAGAACTGCTTTGCCTGGCCGTTCATGACGTCACTCCGGAATACCCGCAGAATGTTTGGCCGAAATTCTGGGAGGAGATTAAAAAAAAGAAAACATTGATGATTGAGACACATCACCGTTCTCGTGATGGCCGCGTGTTTCCGGTTGAAATCGCTATTAACTACGTTGAATGTGATGGTAAGGAGTACAGCTGCAGTTTCGTTCGTGACCTTACGAACCGTAGACAGATTGAAGAGGAAATCGTTAGCTTGGCAAAATTTCCGTCAGAGAACCCGAATCCGGTTCTTCGCGTTTCAAAGGATGGAGTTGTCATCTATGCGAATGAAGGAGGTAAACCCCTGCTCAAGGTTTGGGGCTGTGAAGTCAACGAGACTCTTCCGGATAAGTGGCGGAATTGTGTTACGGAAGTTTTTCATTCCGTTTGCTGCAAGGAGATGGAGATCAAGTGCGGCGGCAAAGTGTTTTTGGCTATGTTTTCACCGGTCTTGGATGCCGGTTATGTCTGTGTGTATGGACGGGATATAACGAAACTCAAACAGACAGAAGAGGAACTCAGGAAAGCTCTTACGGAAGTGAATCAATTGAAAAGCCGTCTTCAGGCGGAAAACATCTACTTACAGCAAGAGATTAAGCTCACGCATAATTTTGGGGAGATTATCAGCTCTAGCGAAGCATTCAAGAAAGTTTTGGGGAAGGTCGAACAGGTAGCTTCTACGGATGCCGCGGTGTTGATTTTAGGTGAAACCGGAACAGGGAAGGAACTTATTGCCCGTGCCGTCCATAATATCAGTTCCAGAAGAGATCGTCCCTTAGTCAAGGTGAATTGTGCCGCGTTGCCGGCCTCATTGATTGAGAGTGAACTTTTTGGTTATGAACGGGGAGCGTTTACAGGCGCTCAAAGCCAAAGGATCGGTCGTTTTGAATTAGCCAACGGAGGAACAATTTTTCTGGATGAAATCGGAGATCTCCCTGTCGAATCCCAAGCCAAACTGCTTCGGGTTCTTCAAGAGGGAGAATTTGAACGTCTGGGCAGTCAAATAACAACCAAAGTGGATGTGAGAGTTATTGCTGCGACAAATCGCAACTTGGAAAAAACCGTTCAGGCCGGGAATTTTCGTGAGGATCTCTATTACCGGCTTAACGTTTTTCCGATCACTTGCCCGCCTCTAAGAGAACGGAAGGAGGATATCCCGTTTCTGGTCAATCACTTTGTCCGAAAATACGCCAACAAGATTGGGAAAAACATAATGAGCATACCGTCAAATGCCATGGATTCATTCATGACTTACCATTGGCCGGGAAATATTCGTGAGTTGGAAAATATTATTGAAAGGGCCGTTATTGTTTCGAATAGTGAAGTCCTCGTTGTCGAGCAACTTACGGATCATAAAGAAGAACATCCCGGGAATACGACAAAAGTATCATCCCTCAAGGAATTGGAGCGCGCCCACATTCTCGAGGTTCTAGAAAGCAGTCATTGGGTGATCGACGGCAAAAGAGGCGCGGCTCAAAAGCTTGAGCTTAATCCCAGCACACTGCGTGACCGGATGCGCAAATACGGCATCCAAAGACCTCCCCCTGAATCTTAAGCATTATTCTCGAAATAAAATCTTCCTCATCAATGCTTTTAAGTAGGAATTTTGAATTTTTCCTCATGGACCATGATATGCCGTGGGTACGACACGGAATGCCACGGAAACCTCATGGAATGGACATAGATTCCCTTGATGAGCGGATATGACTAAATCATATCATTATATTTTACAACATGTTATGTAAATAATGGGTGCTGTTCCTGAATTGGCATGACGTTTGAAAGTACCAGGTTGTATGAATGGGAATGAAATCATGAACGGGGAGGGAAACATGGCCAGAAACAGCTATTCAATGGAAGAGGAAGCAAAGAACATGGCCTCCGCGGTTCCAAGGAGAATGGAGATCTTGATATGAACTACGCAAAATACAGATGCCCCGTGTGTAACAAAGAAGTCGAGCGAGACCTTACGGCCTATCTTCGTCATACAAACAAGCATATGATCGAAACGTTAAAAGAACTCCATCCGAACTGGGTGAGTGATGACGGAACGTGCGAGAAATGTAAGAATTTTTTATATGAACAGTTGCCACGGCCATATCCAAATTCCATATCGGGGAAATAAAAGAAATTATTTTCGCAGTATACTCTCTTAATGACTCTGGGTGTGGTTACTGGATGATACAAAAGGATGGAATGGATATGACAAAAAAGAAAATATTGCTTGTCGATGATGATGCAGACTTTACGGGCCTCCTTAAGCTCGGTCTGGAAAACTCGGGACCCTACATGATACGTGAAGAAAATAACGGGAAAGGGGCTGTGAGAACGGCCAGAGAATTTTCCCCGGATTTGATCCTTTTGGATATGACCCTGCCGGATATAGATGGATATGAAATATTGCGGCGTTTGAAAGCTGATGAAATTTTAATAGAGACTCCGGTTATCTTTTTGACGGCAGCTGTCCCCCAATACGAAATAGAAAGTAACACAGACACTTTCTACAGACACAAATTTATCTCAAAACCGGCATCC
>JADFSZ010000134.1 GCA_022560555.1 PVC group bacterium | reverse complement strand
TGAAATGACAAAAAACTTTGCTTACGCGAAGAAATAATAAATGACAAATGACAAACAAAGCACAATATCTTTAAATTTGACATTTGAGCTTTGGATTTTAGATTTATGCTGAAAGCATTATTTTGTCATTTAGATTTTAACATTGGGACTTTACCTAAGGAGGTTATTATGGCACATAAAAAAGGACAGGGAACATCTAGAAACGGAAGAGACAGCCATTCGAAAAGACTGGGAGTGAAGCGTTTTGGAGGGGAAAAAGTCATTTCCGGAAATATACTTGTTCGCCAACGAGGCACGGTTTTTCATCCGGGCGTCAATGTTAAAAAAGGAAAAGATGATACCTTGTTTGCCGTCAAAAGCGGTATTGTGAACTTTAAAAAGAAACGCGTGAAGGGAACATTTGTCAGCGTTATATAAATCACACAAACCCGTGATGGATTGCAGGATACTCATAATGTTTACTTCATATCATTCGACCTCATTATCGCTTCATGTTTATTGATCATGTCAAAATTAAAGTTAAAGCCGGCGATGGCGGAAATGGTTGTGTCAGTTTTCTTCGCGAGAAATTTGTACCGCTCGGAGGACCCGACGGAGGTGACGGCGGGAAGGGCGGAGACGTTATTTTTATCGCATCCAAAGATGTGATGACGTTGATGGATTTTCACTACAACGCGAGCTATCGGGCCCGTTCGGGACATCATGGACAGGGTAAGAATAAAACCGGTTCCGGGGGGGGTGATATTGAAATTATTCTTCCGATCGGGACGCAAATATATGATGTCCAAAAGCACATTATAGCGGATCTGACAAAAGACAGGGAAAAGGTCGTCATTCTTAAAGGGGGCCAAGGCGGACGCGGCAATGCCCGTTTTGTGAGCTCAACAAACCGTGCGCCGAGACAGAAAGAGCTCGGCCGTGCCGGGGAGGAGCAGACGCTGCATCTTGAGCTTAAACTCATAGCGGATTTTGCCCTTGTCGGACTTCCCAATGCCGGGAAATCAACTTTGATATCTGTTCTTTCTGATGCCCATCCGAAAATTGCGTCTTATCCTTTTACCACTCTCAATCCCAATCTGGGAGTCGTGGAATACACTGATTTTGATCGTATTATTATCGCGGACATTCCCGGCCTGATCGAGGGGGCGCATGATGGTGCAGGATTAGGGTTTGAATTTTTACGGCACATTGAGAGAACGAAGGGCCTGATTTTTATCTGTGATGTTGGAGGAGAATCTAAGAGAGATCCCGCTCAGGACTTCCATGTTCTTCAAAAAGAAATTTCGCTCTATAACGATCAGATTCTTCGCAAACCGTATATTGTTGTTGCCAATAAGATAGACATGACGACTTCAGAAAAATGTTTAAAGGATTTCAAAAAATCACTTTCAAATGAGTCCGTTATGGCCGTGTCCGCGAAAGAAAAAATTGGCTGCGATGAGCTTTTATGCGAAATAAAAAAAATATTTGACAATTTTAAAGAATAAAAATCAATAAAAGGTTTCTTTGTGGAACGCAAGGCATCATTAAAAAAAGTTAAAAGAGTTGTTGTTAAAGTTGGAACAGCCATTCTGACAAAGAACAATTTAGAGCTCAACACAGTTCATATTCGAAAGCTTGTCCGGGAGATGGCTGTTTTGCACAAAAAGGGCTATGAGCTTATTCTCGTGAGCTCAGGGGCTATTTCTGTCGGGGCTCATGTTCTGGGCTATACAACGCGGCCGAAAAACTTAACAACAAAGCAAGCCAGCGCCGCGGTGGGGCAAGGCCGTTTGGTGCATATTTATCAAAAACTGTTTGAAAAACACGGAATCAATACAGCGCAGGTTCTGTTGACTCGAGATGATTTGGCATCAAGGGAAAGATATGTGAATGCCAAAAACACTCTTAACGAACTACTATCGATGAAAATTATACCGGTCATTAACGAAAACGATACAGTGGCTGTTGAGGAAATCGAATTTGGGGATAACGACCGTTTAGCCGCTTATTGTACTCATCTTATTCAGGCTGATTTGCTTATTATTTTGTCCGATATCGAGGGGCTCATGACGGGAGATCCTCGTGTCAAAGGGAAAAACTTCCAAACGATTCCGGTTGTTACAAAAATCGACCGTGATATCGAGATGATGGCTGAAGGAACACGCGCTTATCGCGGGATAGGAGGTATCCGCACAAAATTAGATGCGGCAAAAATTGTTGTGGTATCCGGAGAAATGATGATTTTGGCGGATGGTAAAAGAAAAGATGTGCTGGTTCGTATCATGAACGGAGAAGATGTAGGAACGATCTTCTATCCTCATGGACAAAAAATGAAACATAAAAAACGGTGGCTGGCATTCGTCGGTCAGCCCAAGGGAAAGCTTGTTGTGGATTCCGGAGCCGAACAGGCCCTCAAAAATTCTGCGGGACGGAGTCTTTTGGCATCAGGAATACTCGCTGTTGACAGGGAGTTTCAAAAGGGTAACGTCGTCGATATTGTCACAGAAGACGGGAAACTCATTGCCCGCGGCCGAACAGGATTTTCCTCTCAGGAAATACGTCTCATTCGAGGAAAACGGACGAGCGAAATTAAAAAACTTATTGACGGAAAAGTACCGGATGAAGTGATTCATCGGGACGAACTAGTCGTATTCTAGATAACACCATAGAACGAAGACCTTTTATTATGTTTTATGAACGATTCTGGTGGATGGGAAATTCATATCAAAAATCGAATATCGAGATTTCAAACAGATCTATTGTTTTTGTCTTTTTGGGTTTCGGACTTCGGATTTCGAAATTCGGATTTCCCCCGAAGGGGGTATAATGGACAGACTGTGGACGCCGTGGAGAATGGAATACATTGTGGATGATAAAAAGGAAGAAGGGTGTGTTTTTTGCGCGGCATTTGAATCGAAGGAAGATGCTAAAAATACTGTTTTGGTTCGCAGAGAAAAATCCTTTCTTGTCCTCAATCGGTATCCCTACAGCAACGGCCATCTTCTTGCCGTGCCGAATCGTCATGTTTCCGGATTGATTGATTTGGATCACGAGGAATTGTTGGATTTGTTTTTGGGTGTGCGCGAGGCTCAGTGTATTTGCCAAAAGGCTCTTAATCCACATGGTTTTAACATTGGCATCAACATTGGGGCTGTTGCGGGAGCAGGACTTCCGGGCCATCTTCATGTTCATATTGTCCCTCGATGGCAGGGAGACTCAAACTTTATGCCTGTTGTAGGTAAAACAAAAGTTCTTCCCGAAACTCTTGCAAGTTCTTATAAAAAATTACTACAAAAAATCTCTGGCTGAGTCAATAGTCCCTATCCCAATTTCATGACAAATACAATTAAAGAACGAATTGAAGCGCTTGAGGATGAATCGCTGGCTTCCTACGCAGTTCATAGTCAGGATTCTTATGGGCGAAAATACAATGAAGATGTTTCGGCGATTCGATCTGATTTCCAAAGAGATCGGGATCGCATTATTCATTCTACGGCGTTTAGACGACTCGAATATAAAACACAGGTTTTTCTCAATCATGAAGGGGATCACTACCGAACGCGTTTGACACATACGATTGAAGTGGTTCAAGTCGCGAGAACGATTGCCAAAGTTCTGTGTCTCAACGAGACACTCGCCGAGGCGATTGCGCTCGCGCATGATATCGGCCACACGGCATTTGGGCATGCCGGTGAAGATGTTCTTGATCAAATCATGAAATCGTACGGAGGATTTGATCATAATTTTCATGGGTTTCGAATTGTTAGTTTGCTTGAGAAACGCTATCCGGATTTTGACGGTCTCAATTTAACCTGGGAAGTTCGTGAAGGATTCATGAAACATAAAAAAACATTTCAAAGGGCGAAAGCTATTGATTCCGATTTTAATGAACAATGTCCATTTTTGTCGTTAGAAGCCCAAGTGGCTAATATTGCCGATGAGATAACTTATGATACTCACGACATTGATGATGGTATTCGCGCGGGACTTATTTCTATGGAGTCCCTAAGCGAAGTCCCCATGTGGTCTCGAATTGCCAATCGATTAAAAGGGGCTGTGAACGACAAAGAGATTTGGCGTTCCATGAGCCTACGTGTTCTCATGAATGAATTAATTACAGGTCTTATTCGTCATTCCACGGACAGAATAAAAAAAAGTCAGGTTACCTCTGTAGCGGAAGTGAGGAAATGGAAAGAACCCCTTGTGTCTTTTGATGATGACATAGAGAACGATCGAATGATCTTAAAAGAATTCCTAGTAGACAATGTGTACAATCACCCCAAGGTTTATCAAATCACGCAGAAAGCAAAAGAAACACTATCGACACTTTTTTCTATCTATTTGCACGATCCTCAAAAATTGCCGGATCACGTTTCAGGAGAGATAAACAAAAACAGCAAAAAAGAACTCTATCAGGCTATATGTGACTATATCGCGGGGATGACAGATCGTTACGCGGATAAAGAATACCGCAGATGGGGGCCGTAGATAGGCCCAAGCAATCTTTTCAGTCGCAAGAGAGGGTACTTTCTTATGAGTGATTGACTCTCTATTGGTTCAATGTTAAACTTAATATTTTCTCGTTAGGGGAAGATATAAAATGTTTGTTTTCAAGCGCATACGAATATGCTTGTTTGTAGTGTTCGTCATTTTATGGCTCGATTTGGGCCCCATCAAGATGAGCGATGCCTACTGGATGTGGACGCCTGAAACGGGTAAGTGGATCAATCCGAAGTGGGCTGTGAAAAGCACTCCTGAGGATCAGTTTATATGGGCGATGGAAAAATATGACGCCCATGATTATAAACGGGCGAGCAAAGAATTTGCGAATTTAGCCGTATATTACCCCTTTAGCGAATATGCTCCTGAAGCACAGTTCCTGACAGGCGAATCCTTTAAAAAGATGGGGGAATTTTATCAGGCCCATTTAGAGTATCAAAAACTGGTTGATAATTTTCCGTCAAGTCAAAGAATTAATGAAACGCTTGAACGTCAGTTTCAGATTGCGAACCATTTTTTTTACTCTAA
>JADFSZ010000133.1 GCA_022560555.1 PVC group bacterium | reverse complement strand
GGTCCTTCGCGAAAACAAAGTTCGGATCCAAATCGATCACTTGGCGAAAAAACGCGCGCTGCCTTTTGATCTGCTCCTCATTACGCATACGTTCTAATTCCGAAGCCGCGCGCATGGCAAAAATTTTCAAAAGAGATGTTTCCAGGAAAGCTTCTCCCATGGGTTTGTGATCCATAACAACAAGATGTCCGATGATATCACCCTTGGTGTTTGCAAGAGGGATTCCTAAATAGCTTTCCACATTCATATCTTTGAGATCTTGGTCCTTTGGGAACAAGCCTTGAACGTTTTTGGGGTAAAAGCAGAGATGTCCACACATGACTTTTTGGCAAGGCGTTCCCTCTAGGGCATATCGAAAATTCTTCCCAAGATGATCGGTTTCCCAAAAGGCAATGCTTTGAGCTTCGGACTTTGTCTCTCCTATAAGCTCGGCAACAATAACATAAGGTGTGTGCAGAGCTGTGGCGATTTGTTGGGCAAGAGAGTTAAAGAAATGGCTCCCTGTTTGGGAAGCTGTCCCCTCAAGAATTGACTTAAACGCTTCTTCGGTTCGTTTGCGGGCTGTGATATCTCTGACGACGCATATGAGTCCGCCTTCGTCAATCTTAGTAAGAGAAAGCTCCTGATGAAACAGTGTGTTGTCTTTTTTTTTGCCGATTGCTTCTCCGCGCCATTGTCCTTGCTTTTGAAAGAGGGGCATAATTTCGTTATTGAAACGTTCAAGTTCATCCGGAGCGTAAAGAACCTGCCAGCTCTTTTGGATCAGCTCTCTTGGGTGATCGTAGCCGTAAATCCGTGCGTGGGCCTCATTTAAATACGTGTAGCATCCGTTTTGATCAAGAATGGCCATTCCGTCCATGGAAGCTTGCATAGCGAGAGATTCTCGGCGGAGATTTTTTTCATAAAGAGTTTTTTGAGTTTGATATCGGCTTATGCGGCGCGATACGGTTGTCCATAAGATAATCAAGAAAACGACGCCGAGGGCGTTGACGAAAAATGTTAGATAAGTACTACGAATCTGACTACTTTTTTTTGTGATCAGATATTGCTGAAGTGCGTTTTGATATTGGCTGATTCCGTTTGCGTAACGCCTTTTATCGGTTTGGTACTCTCGAGAAGAAAGAATCGTTTGGGCTTCCTCGAGCTTATTGTCTTCTATAAGGGCAAATGTTTTTTGTTCGATTTCGACCAGTCTGTCATTGGCTTGCTGAGCTTGAATGATATAGCCTATGTCCGGATCTTGAGGCCTGATCGCAACTAACTCCTCAAAAGCTTTTCGCAATTGCATTTCAAACTTCCTGTAATCATCTCCCCAGACAGATTGTGTCGTCAATACACCCATTTGTGTTGACAGGGTTAAAACCATATCCAAGTAAACGATCATGGAAACAAGTTCCTGGCGGCGGATAGTTTGCGCATTATGGGATCGGTATTCTTGCTGGAGAAAAAAATTGAACATCCATGAGACACTAAAAATAACAATGCTGAGCAGAATGGTCGTTATGAGGAGCTTTTTTGGAAACCTCGACATCCGGAAGTGTGATTCAGACCTTGAGTTTTTCATGGCAGTGCCCAATTTAAGGTAAATATGCTGATATCCATTGCTCAGGATTGTCGTCTTTTCGAGATGGAAATGGGTAGAAGACATCATATACCTAATCTTTCATGGATTCAAGAATGGAGTTTGAATGCAAGACAAAAAGTGATGTAAATCTATACTTTTCAAATAGATACAATTATAATGAAGAGGACCTTGGAGAGGGTTCTGATTCTGTGTAACAAATTTATTATCAATAGGATGTATTGATAATTCATCGAATGTACGTAGGAATTTTGTCATGACCGTGCTATAATTTGGGATTTCCTAAGCTAAAGATCACCCCTGAGGCGTATGCTGTGTTAAAGACAATGACAGATGACCGTTTTTTAGAGAATTTTTTAGAGAAAGTTCGAGGAACGCTGTATCAGCGTTTAGGTGAATCCGAGCAGAATTTTCTTAAGGAACTTTATAAACAGTTTCGTTTTTCACACCAGGAATTGAAAATGCTCGTAGACATGAGCCTGGATTTGGACGCATGGCAAGAACCGGGTCTGAGTGGGATGTATGGCCGATCATCAATCCCCCCTGAAGCCGATAAGCGGCAGGTGTTCTTACTGCTGCGAGAACATTACGAAAAGACGAAAACAGAATTAAAGACCTATCAGCGAACGAAGCCCAAGAAGCACGAACAGCCAAAATTAAAGTTTGAGAAAATTTCAAAAAAACACACGATCTTTGGATCTTGTCCGGTACGATCAGATCAAACTGTTTGTTGCAATCTTCGAACACTGGATTTGGTCTTGAATTGCGGTTTTGGGTGCAGTTATTGCTGTATCCAGACGTTCAGTGAACGAAATCAGGGGAAAATTTACTTTCATGAGGATCTCGAAAAGAAACTGGATGCGATTGATATTGATCCGGATACATGGATTCATATCGGGACGGGGCAGGCGAGTGATTCTTTGATGTGGGGGAATCAAAGTGGTATTTTGGATCACTTATGCGCGTTTGTGCGAAAACACCCTAAAGTTATTCTTGAATTAAAGTCAAAATCCAAAAATGTTTCTTATTTTAAAGACCACGATATTCCTAAAAATATTTTTTGCGCGTGGAGCTTAAATCCGCAAATTGTCATTGATCACGAAGAGCATTTGACGGCTTCACTAGAGGAGCGTCTCCATGCTGCCCGTCAGGTTGCCGATCGGGGTATTAAGGTGGCTTTTCACCTCCATCCTATCCTGTATTTTGATGAGTGGGAAAAAGAATATCATGCACTCACACAAAGGATACTTTCTCTTTTTCAGCCCCAAGAAGTCCTTTTTGTTTCCATGGGGACTTTGCACTTTATCAAACCCGTTCTTCGTGAAATACGGGAGAGTCTCATAAAAACTAAAGTCCATCAAATGTCGTTTGTGAAAAATCCGGAAGGAAAATACACATACCCTATGGACATCAAGGAAGATATATTCCGAGGCGTATTTTCAGGATTTTCGCCGTGGCATGACAAGATTTTTTATTATCTTTGCATGGAAAGTCACGAGTTATGGATGAAGATTTTTCAAAAGTGTTATGCCTCAAACGATGAGTTTGAAAAGGACTTTTTGTCTATGTTGGCTCACAAAATGCGGCTTTGAGAACGTTTGTATTGGAATTCTAACAACAGGATATTGAAGTATGGGTAAACGTAGACGATCGCGCGAAATTATATTAAAACTCTTATATCAAAAAGAGCTTAATGAGCAAAATCCGGAAGATATGCTCGAACAATTTTGGCATGAGAGGGAAGAAAATGAAGAAGTTAAAATTTTTGTTGCCAGTATATTTTGTGGTGTGAATGAATCGAAAGATGAACTGGATACATGGATCATGAAATATTCTAAAAATTGGGATTTGAATCGACTGAGCATCATTGACAAGTGTATTCTTCGTCTTTCGGTTTATGAGCTTCTTCACAGGAAAGACATTCCGCCCAAGGTGTCTATCAACGAAGCCATCGATATTTCCAAAAAATATTCGAATGCGGATGCCGGAAAATTTATCAACGGGATCTTAGACAAAGTCAGTAAGGAATGTTCCAAATGAGCTTGTCAGAACAAGATAAAAAATTTATGCGGTGTGCCATTGATTTGGCAAAAAAAGGGCAGGGACGAACCCATCCTAATCCAATGGTTGGATGCGTGGTTGTCGAAAAAAATAAAATCCTGGGCCGGGGATATCATGTGTATACGGATTGGCTGCATGCAGAGGTGATTGCCATCCGGGATGCCATGAGGCGCGTTAAGACAAGTCGTAAGAGCCAACAGTTAAAAAATTGCACGCTCTATGTGACACTTGAGCCATGCTCGAGTTATGGAAGGACATGTCCCTGCACGGACGCGATTGTTTTTTCGGGCATAAAACGCGTTGTTGTGAGTGCCATGGACCCACACCCGGGACATAGGGGACAGGGGCTTAAAATTCTAAAGTCTCATGGAATTCATGTTACAAAAGACATCCTAGCTAAAGAATCCATGATTCTTAATAAAGCATACATGAAGGCTTTGTCCGAAAAACGTCCTTATATTATTTTGAAATCGGCCGTTAGTCTTGACGGAAAAATAGCGACCCGCTCGGGAGACTCGGCATGGATCACTTCGCTTGCTTCCCGGAAGCTGGTTCATAAACTTCGCGCCCAAGTCGACGGGGTTCTTGTCGGCGCCAATACCGTTTTAAAAGACAATCCTCTTCTCACCGCGAGACTCTCAGGCTCGACTTTGCAACCTGTGCGGATTGTTTTAGACGGCCAAGGAAGGGTTTTAAGAAAATCGAAAAATCTAAAATTATTCCAAAGCATTTTGAATAAAAAAAATCAAACGGAACGTCCCTATGACATACTTGTCCTAACACAGCCCGGGGTTCGGACAGAATCTGTTGTGAAGGCCTGGGGAAAAAAACGTGTGAAGATTGAATCGATTCCAATATTAAAAAACAAAAAATTATCCCTTAAAGACGTTCTTAAGAAGCTTGTTGATCTTGGGATATATCAGATCCTTGTTGAGGGCGGGGGGGAGACAAATGCCAGCTTTTTGTCGTCCGGGAATGTCGACGAATGCTGGTTTTTTATCGCTCCAAAGCTCATCGGCGGGCGTTCGGCTCCGACAGCTTTTGAAGGGCGAGGTATCAACAGAATAAAACAAGCCTATCAACTAAAAAATGTCACTTACCGGAAAATCGGCCCGGATATTCTCATTCAAGGGCAGTTGTCTTAAAATGGGGGAACATATTATGTTTACGGGGATTGTTGAAGAAGTGGGAAAAATTCGAGGAGTTCATATCAAAGATCGGGCTAAACAACTTGTCATCGAATGCGAATCTGTGATTAAAAGAGCCAAGGTTGGGGATAGTGTTATGGTTGACGGAATTTGTTGTACGATCGAAGAAATGCTTGAGTCATCTTTTGTCGTGACAGTCATTGAGGAAACACTTAGAAAAACGGTGGCTAACAAATATTG
>JADFSZ010000132.1 GCA_022560555.1 PVC group bacterium | reverse complement strand
GATATTCAAAAACACATCTCAGATCCTGATATTCCGGACTTAGGATGTGTTCTCAAGGCCTTAGGATCAAAAACACATTGGCTGATTGAGCTAAAACCATACGGTCTTTTGACAAAAAAACAAAAAGAAAAAGCGCTGAGGCAAATCAAGACAATGATGAATCGATATAACATCAATCAAAGAGCGTTCATATTAAGTTTCGATAGGGAACTACTGGCATTAGGGGTTTCTCTTTTCCCCGGAACACGCTTTGTGCTTAACATGAACCGCCCTTATCCGGCCAACAAACGGACAGAGAATATTTTAAAAAAATTCTATGCCGTTTGTGTCAAACAAAAAAATCTTAATGAGAAATTTGTTACATTCAATCATCGATTAGGGAAGCCGGTTATGACTTTTGTTTGTAATGATCGCAAAAGTCTGGACAAATGTTTATCCTGGGGCGTGGACGTGATTATGACGGACCGTCCGAAATGGGCCAGGGAATATATCCTGGGTCAAAAAGAATGAAGAGAAATTTTAAAAAATTAGAACAAAAAACCTTTGATCTTGCAGTGATCGGGGGCGGGATCTATGGTGTGTGGGCCGCGTATGACGCGGCCTTAAGAGGACTGACGTGTGCTGTTATCGACAAAGGGGATTGGGGAAGTGCTGCGTCTTCAGCTTCTTCGAAGCTGATCCATGGGGGATTAAGGTACCTGGAGCATTTTGAATTCGGTCTTGTGAGAAAATCTCTTATCGAGAGGGAGCGTCTCTTAAGGCTTGGACCCCATCGGGTACGCCCCCTTAGGATTGTCACTCCGGTGTACAAAAACGGGCGTGTACCCCTATGGAAATTAAAATGCGGGTTATGGCTTTATGATAAATTGTCTTTGTCAAAATCATCCATTCCAACTCATGACTTTCTTGACGTCAGTGAAACAAAAAGATTGTATCCGCACATTTCTGACAAGAATCTTCAAGGAGCGTTTGTTTACTCAGACGCCAGTGTGGATGATTTTCGCCTTACGTTCGAAATTCTATCAGGCGCTGTAGGCGAGGGCGCGGTTGCCGTGAATTATGCCGAAGCGACGCATATAAAAATAGCCAATAGAGAAATAAAAGAAATAGTTGTTAAAAATCGTTTAAATAATGAAACCGCATCTCTGAAAGCGAAAGCATTTGTATTGACGCCGGGCCCTTGGTTGAAATTGTTCTATGAACAATACGTCCCCTCAAAAATTCCGCTGCGGCTTTCTAAAGGTGTTCATCTCATCATGCCGAAATTATCCTCGAAAGAAGGGTTTTTGCTTACGACCCGGCGGGACCGGCGCGTGATATTTCTTTTGCCCTGGTACGATAGAACGATTCTTGGAACAACGGATTCAGATTTTTCGGGAAACCCGAGTGACGTCAAAGTCGAACCTCAGGATGTTGATTATCTTTTATGTGAAGCCAACGAACAGCTTCCGGGCCTGCAATGGAAAAAGAGCGATATACAAGGATCTTTCGCGGGAGTTCGAGCTCTCTATGACACCGGAAAAAAGAATCCCTCGGATGTTTCCCGGGAATGGAAGTGTATCCAGTCATTAAATAATGCCGTGTTATCCATTGGTGGAAAATTAACATCGGCTCGCGAAGACGCATCTGTTTTGGTCAATCAAGTCTGCAAGATTTTGGGACGAAAGGCAGGGCCCTCCGGGACAAAAAATCGATTATTGCCGTGGTGTCCGCATGAGGAATATATGTCTTGGAGGCGCCAAGTGAGTTCAACCCTTGCATCTTTAGGGCTTGATACCCTATTAATCGAAACACTTATTCAAAGATACGGCATACACGTCTCAGAGATTCAAAGCCTCATCCACAAAAATGAGCATCTGAAAACGAGAATTATTCCGTATCTTCCTTTTTGTCACGCAGAATTTATCTATGTTTGCCAAAATGAGATGGTTTGCACCTTAGAGGATATTATGCGGCGAAGGATTCCCATTGGTATATTACAGAACATCCCTAAAGCGGTGTTATTTGATTTGGCAACGACGGCAGGTCATATTTTAGGCTGGGATGATACCCGGCAAAGTCAAGAAGTCACGGATTGTTTTAAACGCTTTGGCGGATAAAATTTCACGGGTGTTTTTCTTGCTATTCGAGAGGCTCTAAATACAAACGCGGAAGAATTATTTAGTTGAATCTTGATCTTGAGCGCCTATAATGGTGGGCTCGAGGAGAGGAAAAGAACACATGCGCAAAAATTCTTTTAATACGCTTAAAAATATTAAGATCGGCTCCAAAAATTATCAATATTTTGATTTAATGGAGTTAGCCGAAAAATATGAATCGATCAAAACTCTACCCTATTCTTTAAAAATACTTTTGGAAAATGTTTTACGTCACGAAGACGGGAAAAATGTGACAAAAAACGATATCGAAGCTATCCTTTCGTGGAAGCCCGAGGAGAAGCCGTCTCGTGAGATTTCTTTCATGCCGGCGCGTGTACTGATGCAGGATTTTACGGGTGTGCCCGCGGTTGTTGACTTGGCAGCACTGCGTGATTCAATAGCGGAAGCAGGCGGACAGGCTTCGAAAATTAATCCGGTCTTACCGACAGAATTAGTGATAGATCACTCTGTTCAAGTGGATTCGTATGGATCAGACGCGTCCTTTCTGATTAATGTTGAAAAGGAATTTGAACGAAACCGCGAGCGCTACGCATTTCTTCGATGGGGTCAAGGTGCGTTTGAGAATTTTCGAGTCGTTCCTCCGGGAACGGGTATTGTGCATCAGGTAAATATAGAATATCTCGCACGCGTCGTTTTTGAACATAAAGACGATCAAGGATATTGGGCTTATCCGGACACGCTTGTCGGGACAGACAGCCATACAACGATGGTGAACGGTTTAGGAATTTTGGGCTGGGGGGTCGGTGGGATTGAGGCAGAAGCGGTTTTACTGGGGCAAGCCATTCCGATGCTGGTGCCGCAGGTTGTGGGATTTAAATTAACAGGAACACTGCCTGAAGGAGCAACGGCGACGGATTTAGTGCTGACCATAACGGAAATGTTGAGAAAAAAAGGCGTTGTCGGAAAATTCGTAGAATTTTTCGGACCGGGTCTTGGCAGTCTCACATTGGCGGATCGGGCGACGATCAGCAATATGAGTCCCGAATACGGAGCCACATGCACCATGTTTCCGATTGATGAGAGGACTTTAGAGTATTTACGATTAACGGCTCGTGATAAAAATCATATCCAGTTCGTTGAAACTTATCTAAAAAAACAAGGACTGTTTCATTCCGATGAGACCAATGAAGCGTTGTACAGTGATCAACTTTTGCTTAATTTGGCCGATGTGGAGCCGTGTCTTGCCGGTCCCAGGCGTCCGCAAGATCGCGTGAGCCTTAAAAAATCCAAAAGTGCTTTTAAGAAAATTCTCGCCCAAATGGTCCATGACAAAAACGCGGCTTCGAAGGCAGAGAATGTGAATTGGCGGGGCGAACAATTTGATCTCAATCAAGGATCCGTTGTGATTGCGTCGATCACAAGCTGCACCAACACGTCAAATCCGTCTGTGATGATCGGAGCCGGGCTTCTTGCAAAGAAAGCTGTTCAACTTGGTCTCAAGCAAAAACCTTGGGTCAAAACAAGTTTAGCGCCGGGATCACAGGTGGTGACGGAGTATCTCAATAAATCCGGTCTCACGGAATATCTTGATTGCTTAGGTTTTAATCTCGTCGGATACGGATGCACCACATGTATCGGAAACAGCGGCCCCTTACCGGAACCTATCTCCAAAGCGATTGAAGAAAAAAAGCTCGTAGTATGTTCTGTCCTTTCGGGGAACCGCAATTTTGAAGGACGCATTAACCTCGATGTTCGTGCCAATTACTTGGCGAGCCCGCCTCTGGTTGTGGCCTATGCTTTAGCCGGACGTATGGATATTGATTTGATGCATGAGCCTCTCGGCCGAAGCCGGGACGGAAAAGATATTTTTCTCAAGGATATTTGGCCAAGCCAAGACGAGATATTTCAAGCCGTCGAAACATTTGTTGACACTGAAATGTTTCGTGAGAAATACCGGGATGTGTTCAAAGGGCCTGAGATCTGGAGTCGTCTCGACACACCCGAGGGGGAGCGATTTTCTTGGGATGTTGACTCTACTTATATTCGTCGTCCTGCATTTTTAACAAACATTCCGGTAGAGCCGAAAAAGATAGAGGATGTCAAGGATCTCCGCGTTCTGGTTCTTTTGGGAGACTCTGTGACAACGGATCACATTTCTCCTGCCGGGGCCATCAAAAAAGATTCTCCGGCCGGGAAGTATCTGTTGGAGCAAAAGGTGGAGTTTAAGGATTTTAATTCCTATGGTTCTAGAAGAGGAAATCATGAAGTTATGGTTCGAGGTACTTTTGCGAATATTCGCCTGCGTAATATGCTTGTTCCGGGAACGGAAGGGAGCTGGACACGGCATTTTCCTAGCCAAAAGGAGATGACGATTTATGATGCGGCCATGAAGTATAAAGAGGAAGGGATTCCTCTTGTGATTATCGCGGGCAAAGAATATGGTTCGGGCTCCTCCCGGGATTGGGCCGCGAAAGGGACGTGGATGTTGGGCGTGCGTGTGGTGATGGCCGAAACTTTTGAGCGGATTCACAGAAGTAATTTAATTGGGATGGGAGTTATTCCCTGCGAATTTCAAAATGATGAATCTCGTGAAACTCTCGGTTTAAAGGGGGATGAAGTCTATCACATTTCAGGTATGGCTGACAATTTGCATCCGGGCAAGTTGCTGGAAGTATCGGCTAAAGCCCAAGGGGGACAGGAAAAAGTTTTTCACGTAAAGTGCCGCATTGATACACCCATGGAACTTGAATATTATTGCGCCGGAGGTGTCCTGCCCTATGTTCTTCGAAAACTCGCAAATGATAATTTATAAAAGGGTATCGAGAAATTGGATATATTTTCCAATTTTTTTCTCCAGAGCTTTTTTGTAGATGAGTCGTCCCACGGCCCCGTCTTGAATCGCCAGACCCGTTGAATCAAAAACAGAAATTTCTATTTGATTGGTTCTGCCGTTTTTCTTGC
>JADFSZ010000131.1 GCA_022560555.1 PVC group bacterium | reverse complement strand
GATATCCGGCCCTGGGGCTAACCTTTCCTTTATCGACAGAGGTTTTCTTATCAACAAGGACAACCGGGGCACATCATCAAAGTTGGCAGCTTCCTGTTTTGCCGCAAACGGAAAAACAAAAATTGAGGGAACTCGAGACGTATTTTCGCCGGATATTCCCCCGGCTCTCTCAAATTCCGTTTATTCATGTTCGTATCAAAACGAATATTCCAAAAGGAGCCGGCCTCGGATCATCCGCCGCACTGTGCACGGCTTTATCTAAAGCTGTTTTAACACTTCTCAAAAAACATGGGGAAGATCGCGCCAAAAAAATTCTAACGAACCAAAGAGCTTTTTGGAAACTAGCCAATAACGCGGAAAAAATCTTTCACGGGACACCCTCAGGGGTTGATACCGGATTAGCCTTTATGAACGGACTGTTTCGATTTTCCGGAAGAAAAAATTCTTTGCCGAACATCAAAAAAGTTATGTGTCCCTCATTTACCCTAGTGGTGGGAGCCTTAAGAAGAACAGAAAACACAAAATTCCTTGTAAGCCGGATTCGCAAGCGCGTCCAAAAAAAACACATGCTTACGAAACAAACATTGAAATCCTTGGGGGCTAAAACGGACCAATTTATTTTTGCAGCCCGGCAACGAAAAACTCACGTAATATTTTTGGACACTTTTGGGGCTCTGGCCGAAGCAGCCCAAACGGAGCTCGGTCAATTGTCCTTATCTACGAAGAATTTGGAAGGAGTTTTGGTAAAAGCCGCTTCTATAGGATCATTGGGAGAGAAACTTTCCGGAGCCGGAGGCGGTGGTGCGTATTACTGTGTTTGCCTGAATCAACAGACGGCCAAAAAGATCAAACATAAGATCAACACCCATTTAAAAAAGAAACGAATTGCGTCCCTTCTTTGTCCAACCATAATCAAATATCATCGTCAAAAAATTCGGATTATTTAGGGTGAAATTTTATGCAACCTCAAAATCTTTGCCTATATACCGAAAATCAGCAATGATGTTTTTCACTTCTTTAAAACTGTTCGTTTTTTCCAATGCGCCGCGAAGCTCTTTGGAGCCCGGAAACCCGGATATATAGGCTTTAAAATGTTTTCGCATGACGGCAAATTTCTTTTTACCCTGAAAAACTTCTTCATACACCACGGCATGTTCTAACAGCACCTTCATTTTTTCTTCAAATGAAATATTTTCCACATTCACGTCAGGATTAAAAAGCCAAGGGTTTCCAAAAATCGCGCGCCCCAACATCACCCCGTCTACCCCGGTTTTTTCAACCATATCCCGGGCCTCT
Source organism: PVC group bacterium (assembly GCA_022560555.1). Taxonomy (GTDB): domain Bacteria; class JADFSZ01; order JADFSZ01; family JADFSZ01; genus JADFSZ01. The sequence continues at coordinate 3,770 of JADFSZ010000131.1, read as the reverse complement.
TTGAGATTTTGTATATCCCCATTTCCGATAATAAGAGTTTCTTCATCTTTCGCTAAAGCAACAGCAAGGACAATTTCATCCCAACGCGCATCTACTTTGGACATGTCTTTTTTTGTTCGCAGATGGATCGTAATCGCAGCCGGTCGAGTTTCTAATAAATTTTGAACCCATGTCTCAAGTTCATTTTTGTGATATCCCATCCGTGTCTTGACAGAAACAGGAAGTCCGTTAGAACCTTCCTGTGTTGCGATAATGATCTCTTTGGCAAGAGCCGGATTTTCAATTAAGGACGCGCCGGCCCCGCTCCGACACACCCTACGATCAGGACATCCCATGTTGATATCCACGCCGTCAAATCCTAATGCATGAATCAGTTTGGCTGTTTCATAAAATTTTTCCGGATTTTTCCCAAATATTTGCGCGACAATGGGACGTTCTTCTTCGGAATATATAAGATCTCTTAGGAGCTTTTCTTTTCCGGGGGAGCAAAGCCCGTCCGTGGACACAAATTCCGTAAAAAGGATGTCCGGCTTTCCGTATTTGGCAATAATCCGGCGAAAGGGCGCATCCGTCACATCCGCCATAGGCGCCATGGCAAAAATAGGCTTTTTAAGGCGATTCCAAAAATTTCCGTTCATATCTCTTCATTCCTCCCTCAATGGAGTGCATTATACCTGAATCAAAGAGCTTCTCTAGTCATAATTATTGACAATTCAGGATCTCTCTTCTAAGGTGTCTCTTACGATGGTACCTCAAACCGAAATTCTTGAACGCCCTTCATGGCTCAAAATCCGTCTTTCGTCCAACGTGAGCGCGAAGAGTATTCACACCATGATGCGAAGCAAATCGCTTCACACGGTGTGTGAAGAAGCTCAATGCCCGAATCTGCATGAATGCTGGGCGTTGAGGCGCACGGCCACGTTTATGATTTTAGGAGACCTTTGTACAAGAGCTTGCCGTTTTTGCGCGGTTAAAACAGGAAAACCCATCGGGTTGGATACGGATGAACCCAGACGTGTTGCCGAGGCCGTCCAGGAGATGGGCTTGAGACATGTTGTTATCACGGCTGTGGCCCGTGACGATCTCGTTGATGGAGGGGCACAAATCTTTGTTGAAACCGTGCGGGCCATTCGTTTGGGTAGGCCAGAAACAACGATTGAAGTTCTTCCGTCAGACATGGGCGGCCATTATAACAATTTAAAAATTCTTATGTCTTCCGGGCCGGACATTCTTAATCACAATATTGAAACAGTCCGCCGTCTGTCGCCCAAGGTTCGATCAAAAGCGGACTATGACCGTTCTTTGAAATTTTTACGACGGGGCAAAGAGATCCGCCCTGAAGTTGTTACTAAATCAAGCATGATGCTCGGACTCGGGGAGACGTGGGATGAAATCTCGGAAGCAATGGATGATCTTCGTGACAATCATGTTGATGTTTTAACTTTAGGTCAATATCTGACTCCCCATCAGGGAGATAAATTTTATTTAAAAATTGAAAAGTATTGGCACCCGGATGAATTTCGAGAATTGAAAACCATCGCGCTCAAGAAAGGATTTACTCATTGTGAATCCGGCCCCTTTGTCCGCAGCTCCTACCACGCGGATGAACAGGTTCCTCAAAAGAGGATAGATGTTAGAAAGTAAGGGATAGAAAAAGCATGGAATTGTAAGGCTATTAAAGAGCTAAGGCCATATCAATGTATTAATGAACTCTGTTTGCCAACTTTCCTATAGGTATATCCTTATCCATTTTCTTCATAAGATATCTTTCTATATCCAACTGCTTATATTTAGTCCAAGAAAGGTTTGATCCATTTCTGGAAAAGCTTTAAACAGTTCCCCGGGACCACAATAGGAAAAGAAACAAGTTTTTCTATACTCGGTTCGATAAAATCTCTCGTATTCCATGTCACAAACGCGTCTACTTTCGCCAGGTGTGCCGCACATAAAATCATGGCGTCTGCCGCATCAAGATGCTGCGCAAATGGTTCGATTTCTTTTGGCTCTGGCTCAGGGATAATATTCGGCTCAAGGTGTTTCCAAAAATTTCGGCTTTCCTCAATAAGATCAGGGAATTTTCTCGATAACACATGATCTGACTCAATAATCACCTTTTCTGAAACCACCATACGGATGGCTCCCACTTCAACAAGGCGGATAAGTTCTCCGGCGGCTCCTTTCGGTGAAAGAATGGCCGCTATATACACACTCGTATCAAAAAAGATTTGATAGTTAAGAATAGCCATAGGATTTATTTTACATGTCGAATTCTTTTAAGATCTTTCAAAAGCGATTCTAAGGTAATGCCTTTTTTCTTGGCTTCTTTAGAAAATGTGTTCGCCACCTCTTCAAACTTTGAAGGCTTCAGTGTCAGCAAAATCGCATTTCCAACCTTTGCGACCGAAAGAACAGAATCCTTCTTGATCTTTAATGCATTCCTCAGATGAGACGGTAGTGTAATTTGCCCCTTATCTCTCACGCGTGTAATCATAGTAATCTCCCTTGTTTGAAATCTAACTTATTCCTATTTTCTTACTTATTCTTACCATAAATGAGTGTTTATGTCAACACATACTGCGCCCGACTCAGAGATGCGATCCTATATTTGTCTTAAGTTCTTTATATATAAATAGTTGCACTATATCTTATTTAGGGTCTTTGGGAAGAAAGAGACATACTGAAGAACAGATTATCGGAGTTTTGAAGGAGGGCGAAGCGGGTTTAAGCGTGCCTGATATTTGCCGGAAGCATGCACCCAAGAGGGGTCAGACCTTGAAACTGGAAACAATGCGGCTAATCCTCGTTCTCATTTTCTTGTTTTGTGCTACTAACGATTCAATGGATTTTGAGGCTTTGCTCACAGCTGAAAAGGACAGGTTGAATTCTTTACCAATATCCGCGTTTGTATGCGACGTCAGCCGTTTAATGAGATAAATGACGAGCTTTTTATCAAAGGAACGCTTCCCTTTTGCATGAAAGAGATTCTGAGGATCGATATTGTGATTCTGTCCGTACAATTCTATCACATCATGCATGGTGTAGTGGCTGCTTAATTCCTTAGCAAAGGATGTTTCATTGCTTTGAATTTGGTCTTTAAGAATGTTTAAGGTGTCTTTAATAAAGCGCGCTTGACCAAGAATAAAGCCGGCATAAGGCTTTTGCGAAAAAGAATAGTGATCATAGTCGCTATCAAGAACGAAGCGTTTATACCCGACAGGGGAGTATTTAATATAGCGCGTTAATTTGCCCCAGGAGATCAGGGGCTTTTTAGGTCGTTTGGCGATATATTCGCTCCAGCTACTCCAGGGATAATCTGAAGGAGAACGGACCATCTTCGCACGGACAGGGTTAAGATGGATGTAACGGGTGAGTTCGAGCAGGTAAGCGTCTTTATCTACAACAATGGATTTATAGCGGCCTTGAAAGAGATGCCCTGATTTCTTGTGCTTGATATTGAAATACGTTGTATATGAAGAGTTGATGTTTTGCATAATTTGAGAAATATTGGGAGCTGTGGTTTCCAGGAGAAGATGCACATGATTTGTCATGAGAACATAGGCATATAGGTGAAAAGCGTACCGATCCCTGGCGATTTCCAGGTTTTCAAGAAATTTTAAGTAGTCACGTTCTTTAAGAAAGATTTTTTTGCGGTCATTCCCGCGGGATATGATGTGGTATAGAGTGTCTTCGGCTTGTAGACGATAAGGACGTGCCATGAAGCAAATTATATGAGAAGGAATGAGAGATTGTCAAGAACTTTCCAGTTTCAA
>JADFSZ010000130.1 GCA_022560555.1 PVC group bacterium | reverse complement strand
TAATTTTTCATATAAATTCGCTAACACATCGCCTAAAACAGCCCCTCTTCCATGCCCGACGTGAAGCGGTCCTGTGGGTTTTGCGCTGATAAACTCCATATGAATTTTTTTATTTTTGCCCAGCAGGGATCTTCCGACATTTTTCTTGTCACGCAGGATCCTCTCAAGTTCTTTTTGCCATATTTTTTTATCGAGATAAAAATTAATAAACCCGGGGCCCGCGGTCTTCACATCTTCAAACAAGCCTGAGTCTTTGAGAACAGCAGACTCACTGATGGCTTGAGCCACTTTTCCGGGAGAGACGTTTTTCAGAATGCGGTTTTTGGCAAGCTGCATGGCAATATTGCAGGAAAAATCCCCATGCGAGGCATTTTTGGGCTTCTCAAGCTGAATCCAATCTAAAGAAATTTGATGATCGTCAATTTCATACTCTTTCCCTATACGGGAAAGCGCGTCATAGATAACTTCTTTTATTTCATTTATAATTTGTATGCTCATTCAATTAATGGGTATTTGTGATTCGCGAATGGGGGAAATAAGGTTTTTTATTTGTCAAGAATCCATAAATGAATTTATTGATTTTTATTCTATAGGTTTTTGTCCCGCGTTTTTTCAATTTCCTTTTTACCATTTACCGTTTACGATTTACCATTTACGGTTCTTACATTGTTCCTTCAAGCTTTTTCAGCTCCATGTCATCTCTTTGGATCACATCCTTAAAATCCGCCCATTTGCTTTTAATCGAACTATGCCCGGGGATGTTTGAAACTTCCATTTGAACTCTTCGTCCGTCTTCAAATTGGACATGTATGCTTTGTTGTAGGATATTAATGTCCATAACACGGCATTTCCCTTCCGGCAGATTCAGAACAGTCCCTTCTCTCGGCATCGCCTTCATCAGCTCCTTATACGAATCATGTTCATAGATTAGGCAACACATCAATCGACCGCACACACCGGATATTTTACTTGGATTTAAAGGGAGTCGCTGATCTTTTGCCATCCGAACCGTCACAGGAGTAAAATCCTTTAAAAAAGACGAACAGCATAAGGTCCGGCCGCAGATGCCGTACCCCCCAAGCATCTTGGCCTCATCTCTCACACCAATTTGTCTTAACTCGATCCGGACACGAAAAATATTCGCGAGATCTTTAACGAGCGCTCTAAAATCAATACGGCCGTCAGCCGTAAAATATACAACAATTTGCGTCCGGTCAAACGAGTATTCAACGGCAGCAAGTTTCATAGCTAAATGAAATTCTTTGATTTTTTTAGAACACACTTTTTTACACTCTTCAGCTTTTATTTCGTTCTCCTCGATTATTTTGAGATCGCCTTCGCTGGCCCGTCTTTTTATCTCTTTCATGGACTGATCTTGTTTTTTGTCATCTATATCCTCCACATTGGAAACAACTTCTCCGTAATCATTGCCCCGGTCGACCTGAAGAATAACCATGTCCCCATTTTCAAGGCTCAGGGCTCCGCATTTATAATGAAATGTTTTTCCCATTTTCCGCCGGCGTACTCTGACGATTCTAAACATAAGTCTCTCCTATTCTTTGAATTCCTACGGCATCGAGGAATAAATTGTCCATGAGTAATCGTGTGTTTACATTGATATCCATCAACCGGGTTTTTTTGTAAATATTCTCGATCACGAGAAATCCGCCGGCTTCCGGATCCATAGCAATAAATTCATTTAGACGATCGAGTGAATCACTATTGATAATATTTTCAGTGGGCCCCATCTTTAAAACTGTCACATCGCGATACCAGTACAAGACAATTTGAAATATCATTTCGAGATATTTTCGATGCGAGTCATCTTGCCGGCGCTTTTTGATCGCAGACATATCCCGGTGCAACTTCTCGGAAAGATCAAATATCAGGCAAATATCACGATCTTGATGAATCTTAAAAAGGCTTTCATGAAGCAAATTTCTTAAAGCGATATACTGTTCATCTTCCCGCCATTTCTCTGAACGATCCGTTTTGGACATTCGAATCGTTTGACACCGCGAACGTATGGTGGGTGCCAACTGAGAAGGATTTTTCACCAAAAGCAAAAACAGTGTCCTGCCTGTCGGTTCTTCCAAAACTTTTAAGAGCGTGTTAAAACTATCGCGGTTCATTTTGTCCGCGCTTTCAATAATCACCGTATGCATCCAACCTGACATGGGAGACAAAGCGATTTGCGCCTGCATCTCGTACAGGGGATCAATCCGAATTTGCCCGCCCAATCCCTGCGGTTTGATGATATGAACATCCGGATGCGGGTCCGTGATACATATGCCATTTTCCTGAGAGAGGTAAGCTATGAATGCTTTCGCGATATCAAGAAGCTCCCCTGTTTCTTTTCCGCTTAAAATATACGCGTGACTCAGCTTATCGTTTTTAGCTGCCTCTAATAGCGCGTGAGGTATATTAATTTGAGCCTGATTTATGGTGCTCATAACTTAGCTCCGAAGTTCGCGACCATCAAATTTCGAACCGCTTTTTGTGTATCCTCAATGGATTCTTTGACACGGATTTTCTTAACTCGATCCGGATTTTTCAGACATATATCCTGATATCCTTCATAAACTCTCTTATGAAAATCATCCATCCGGATTTCTATCCGATCCGGATCACGGCAGTTTTCAAGCCCTTGGACGACATCACGCTCTAAAAATACCGTCAAGTCAGGTTCAAAGCCGCCTAAACAACACTTGTGAAGATCCTGCACCATCTTTTTATCAAGCCCAAGTCCATATCCCTGATAAGCGAGTGTCGCGTCAAAAAAACGGTCACAAATCACCCATTCCCCTTTGGCGATCGCGGGTTTAATGATGGTGCGAACATGCTCCACACGAGCCGCCGTAAACAATAAAAGTTCACTCATATGTGAAAGATCGGGTATGCTTTTATCTAAGAGGATCTGTCGAATTTTTTCGCCGACCGTGGTTCCTCCCGGTTCTCGAGTTTCGACAACCGCATATCCGGATTGCCGTAGATGACCGGCAAGCATAGAGGCCTGTGTGGTTTTACCGCACCCATCACATCCTTCAAACGTTATAAACTTCCCTCGACTGATTACCATACACAATTCTCCTTCATCCCGAGACTGGAACCCTGAAAGCTCGTGCCAGGATTTCGTAGATCGAAGAGCTACGGAATGCCTGGCGAACTCCGAACTCTTAACTCCGAACTATTTGGCCACCACATTCGCGAGTTTATTTTTCACGCAAATAACCTTTAAAACCTGTTTTCCCTCTAAAGCGCTCTTCATTTTCTCATCACCAAGCACCAACTGCTCCAATGCTTTAACGTCTAAATCCATAGGGACAGTTTTTTTATTTTTTAATTTACCATTTATCTGAAAAACAATTTCAACTTCATCTTTTTCTAAAGCACATTCGCGAACCTCCGGCCAATGAGCTTTAAAAACGGATTCTTTATTCCCGAATTTTTGCCAGAGCTCTTCCGATACATGAGGAATAATTGGCGCCAAAAGTAAGATCATCGTTTGAAATGTTTCACGGACAACACCGGCATTGGCCTCTAAATGGTTCCGCAATTCCTTTAGCAGTTCCATCACTTTGCTGATCGCCGTGTTGAATTGAAAATTACCTTCAACATCCGACGTAAATTTTTGGATCGTCTCATGCGTTTTTCTCCACAAATGACGGCTGGATTTATCCAAATCCGATCCATCCCCATCGTAACTCTCCCCCCTCTGAAAACGAGCCCCTTGTTCCTCGAAGAGGCGCCAAAACCTTTGAATAAACCGGTGCGCGCCCATCACACCTTCTTCGCTCCAGATTTGATCACGATCCGGCGGCGCGTCGCTTAACATATAAAGCCTTACGGTATCGGCTCCGAATCGATCAAATATTTCATCGGGATTGACCGTATTAAGTTTGGTTTTAGACATTTTTGCGATTTCGGACGAGACGCATGAACCGCTTTTTTTCGAAATCAGGACGGTTTTCCCATCCTTGACTTTTTTTGTGACTTCGTCTTGGGTCAGCCATTTATCCTCTTCGCTGTAATACGCCGTTTTACATACCATCCCCTGACAAAACAACCTCTTCGCCGGCTCATCAAAACCAATCAATCCTAAATCATGTAAAACTTTCGTGAAAAAACGAAAATATATCAAATGCATCGTTGCGTGCTCAATACCTCCGATATATAAGTCAATCGGAAGCCACGCGTTAACCGTTTTTTGGTCAAACACTTTTTTGTCTTCCCGATTTGAAAGGAAACGAAGAAAATACCAACTAGAATCCACAAAGGTGTCCATAGTATCCGTTTCTCTTCGGGCATCTTGATGGCACCGGGGGCATTTCGCATGGATAAATTCATCCGTTCGCGCTAGTGGGTTTCCGCCTTCTTTGACAAACGTGACATTTTCGGGCAGTCTGACAGGAAGATCTTCTTCAGGGACAGGAACCTCACCGCACTTTTCACAATAAATAATCGGGATCGCGGCGCCCCAGTACCTTTGACGGGACAAAAGCCAGTCCCGTAAGCGGTATTGAATTTTTCCGGAACCCCAAGCATTTTTTTCGAGATGTTCTGTGATCGCTTTTTTGGCACATTGATTCTCCATTCCGTCAAAGAGGCCGGAGCTCACCTGAATGCCATCATATTCATAGGCTTCCGACATAATGCTCGGATCAAGTGTTTCCCCTTTGGGTTGAATCACAACTTTAATCGGTAAATCATATTTTTTGGCAAATTCAAAATCACGTTGGTCATGCGCCGGCACGGCCATCACAGCTCCTGTTCCATACTCCATCAAAGCGTAATTGGCAACCCAAATCTGAACACGCTCCCCGTTGAGGGGATTGGTCACGTAGTGATTTAAGAACACACCCTCTTTTTCTATCAAAGCCCGGTCTTTTTCGGATAGTCTGGATTTTTTCATATTCTGAATAAATTGAACAATGTCGTATCCCTTCGGATCCGCCCGTACGAGCCGCTCAACCAAAGGGTGTTCGGCGGCTAACGACACAAATGTTACACCAAACAATGTATCGGGTCGGGTTGTAAACACACGAATTTTTTCATCCATCCCTTCTACGGGAAATTCAATCTCAGCTCCCACGGAACGCCCAATCCA
>JADFSZ010000129.1 GCA_022560555.1 PVC group bacterium | reverse complement strand
TCTCACTTGTGTTAATGAGGCTGCCCATATGAGCTTTTCGAATCGGCATGGTCTCATCCGACTTTATCTCCCCTCCTTTGTCAATGGGATGCCCCAAAACATTCACAAGTCGCCCATACATAGCATCCCCTACAGGAATTTCGATGGGTTTCCCGAGATTATAAGCTTTGGCAAAACGTGGAATATTAATCGTGGAATGAATAGCAATACAACGCGCGATATTCCCTGGCAAATGTTCGGCCACTTCCAAAAACACTTCTTCCTTATCGATGGTATACGTAGTGATAAGGCCAAAAACATTCGGGACTTCTTGTTGCGTCTCGAATTTCACATCCACAACCGGCCCCTGCACCGCCACAACTTTCCCGATTATTTTTGCTTTATCACTACTAACGTCCACGTGTAGCCCTTCCCGCGAATAGTTCGCGCATGGATCTGTCAATAAGCTCATGACGGATACGAAAATACTGTAACTGAATCTTTTTGTTTTCATCATTCAATTTTTCATTACTCTCTTCCAGGTGAAAATAACGTGCTGAAAACTCGGCTAAGCGGCTTAATCCAAATATTTCAAAGAGCATCTCTCCCATCCATAAAGTCACAAGATACTCAACAGTGTCTTCCAGACGGGATTCCATAATAGTATTCGCTATGACCGCCGGAGGAGCCAGCTTCGTATTGGACGGACGAAAAGGCAGAAATTGAACAACCTCAACATGCTGGACCATCATGGATACGGGCTTTGGATACACAAGCTTGACGGTATCATAAGCGCCTGAAAGGACTTGCTTGACAAGATAATTTCTCATTTGTATTGACTGTTCAAAACGGGATTCCTCGCTTATCCCGGGGAAACTCACAAGAGAATGAAGCCCGCTTGGAACATACATTTTTCCACGCTCTCCGACGACAAGGAGTGTTGTCGGCATATTTTCGGCTTCATGGAGCGCGGCATGAACCACGCGCATGTTCACACCCCCCAAAAAACCCGCGTCCGACGTAATGGCAATCACAGCCTGCTTATGTGTTCGCGGCTTCACAAACGGATGATTGATCGTCTCCACATCAATATATTCAAAAAAACTCTCAACACTTGCCAAATATTTTTTATAAAATTTTATTTTTTTTTCGAGGGCATAATATTCCCCGATGGCAATAGATTTTAGGGCCTCGATTAACACAGTCAGATCCTTATTAAACTCCATATCTTTTTTGATTTGCGAAAGGGTTTTCACTTTACCCCCAATCGGCTACCCAAGTAGCCCGTGCCAGATTTTGCAGAACCGTAGGTTATGGCAAATCCGGCGTTATCCCCAATTGGCAGACCTGAAAATCTGGTGTTGATTCCCTGAATTTAATAAACAATGTAGCGTATCCTATCCCTTCTATCTTAGATTTTACTCGCATAATCTTTGAAACCGGCTTCAAGCTTTTTCTTCATTTCGTCATTCAAATCCTGATTTTCCCGAAGCTCTTGAAAAATATTCGGATATTTTTTTTCAAGAAAGGAACAAACATCTTTTTTAAACACCCCTACCTGCTCTTTAGAGAGACTGTCGAGAAACCCCTTATCCAACGCGTAGAGATAAACGATCTGGGCTTCTATGGAAACAGGCTCGTTTCGATATTGGTTGATGAGAACATTGATGGCCTCTCCGCGCCTCAGTTTGTTTTGGGCGTCTTCGGTGACAGAGGCTCCTTGCATCTGTGTCATCTTGAGAAGTTCTTTGTATTGAATGTATTCAAGCCGGAGCATTTTACTGACATCTCTCATAGCACTCCACTGCGCTTTGTTTCCGATACGGGACACCGACAGACCAAAATCAATCGCCGGCAAAAAACCTTTTTTAATCAGATCCGTTGAAAAATACAATTGCCCGTCTGTCATGGAGATAATATTGGTAGAAATATATCCCGTAAGATCACCCTGCAAGATTTCCACAACGGGGAAAAAAGTCATGGATCCCCCACCCCGTTCTTCATTCAAATACCCGGCTCTTTCCATCAATTGCGAATGCAGATAAAAGATATCTCCCGGATAAGCCTCGCGTCCGGGCGAACGCTCTAAAAGAAGGGAAATCTGGCGATAAATCCACGCGTGTTTTGTCAAATCATCAAAAACGACAAACACATCTTTTCCTTGAAACATAAAGTACTCCCCCAACATGCACGCGGTATAAGGAGCCAAATACTGCTCCCCCGTTGACAACGACGCGACTCCCGTTACAATGATGGTGTGTTTTAAGGCATCATGTTCCTGCAGTAAATCTACGATTTTGACAAGACTCGAGTAGGGTTTACCGATACAGCAGTAGATGCAAATAACATCTTTTCCTTTTTGATTGAGGATGGCATCCATCGCCACAGTCGTTTTCCCGGTCAAGCGGTCCCCAATGAGAAGCTGACGCTGTCCTTTTGCTGTTGGAATGATCGCATCAAGAATCAGAGTTCCCGTTTCAAACGTTTTGACCACGGGCTGTCTCTCCATCACTCCGAGAGCTACACGAAAGACAGGAAAATGATCATCCGCCTCAATGGGACCCAATCCGTCTTGAGGCTGACACAATCCGTTCACAATTCGTCCGACGAACCCATCGCCGACCGGGAGAGTCAAGGTTTTGCCTTTATTGTAAATTTCATCCCCCGCGCGAATATCCGCGGCACTTCCCAATACGAGAATCTGGATTTCATGTTCAGTAAAACCAATCACAAGACCCAAAACCTTATTTGCAAATTCAACAATTTGTCCGTTCATACAAAATGGCAAGCCCTTAGCAATGACGACAAATTGACGGATAGATTCGACGTACCCGACCTCGCGGACATCAAATTGAGCCTGAGATTTACGGTTGATTACTTTTTCTTCATGCACGGTATTCCCCTTTATTTTGACTGTGCACTCACTTGCTCCTGAACCCGATTATTTAAACTTCCGTCAAAAACCAAACTTCCTATCGTCACAACAATCCCCGCGACAAGCTTAGAATCCGTCTCTTGTGTGATACGGACATCATGTTTAAGATACTCTGAAATTCGCTTTTGTATATTTTCCATATCAGTTTCACTTAATGTGAATGCTGTACGTATCTTGGCTTCTTCCACACTTTTATCTACCTGCATATGATCCGCGTTTTCGAATCCGTTTTCCAATAATTCTTTAACCCACCGGGTATGAATTTCTCTCTTGAATTCTTCGGGAAGACAATGCTGAATCAGCTCACACGCTTTACCCAGCCCTTCCTGGGTGATACGATCATCTATTTCTAAAATTAATAGATCGCGTGTTTTCTCGGCTTGATCCACAATCATTTTTGCCTGATTGCGGGCATCATTGATGATGTGCTGCTTTTGGCCTTCGGCTTCATCTAATATTTTTTTCCTCTCCTCCTCACCCTCTTCGGTGGCTTTTTGAATCTTTTCATTCGACGCGTCATCGATTTCTTCAAGCCGGCAATTCAGCTCCTTCTCTTTTTTAACATATTCTTCGTTCATGCTTTCCAAATGCCGCGTAGCCGAAGACACATTTTGATTTAAAATCTTTCGAAAAATCACTATAAGCCCGACAACCATTAAGATTTGAAAAAGAACCATCGATACAATTAACATAGAGACCCCATTATTGAGTTAGAGCCGTTTCGTTCGGTAAATAGGTCTGATACGCAATCAGCACGCCCGCCATAGCTATTATCTGCACAACTGTTAATCCGATGACTAAAGCCATAAAAATTTTTGGAGCCCTGTCCGGATTTCGTCCTAAGGACAAAATGCTCGTAAAACAACTTACGGCATAGACACAACACGGCCCCATAACAACAAATAAAAAAATAAGCGTAAGCTCCATATTCCGATTCATAAACTCCCTCTTATCGGCCACGGGAACAAGCAAATTATGTGTGCGACAAAATTGCTTCCGTCGGCAAATACAATTGAAACACGACTAAGATCGCGACAATGGCTAGGGTCTGCGCAAACACCAAACCCAAAACAAGTGCCGTGAATACCTTGGGAGCGGCTGACGGATTCCGCCCCAAAGCGATAATGCTCGCGAAAGAACTCGCGGCAAACACCATGCACGGCCCCATGATACAAGCTCCGAAAATCAGCGTTAACGCTATATTTCTCGACATCCTAATATTCCTCTATAATGATAACAACTTTATTGAGAGCCACTTTGATAAGACCTTTTCGAATTTTAATTTTCGAACTGTCAACAATGAGCCACCCTCGAAGGAGCCGTCCTATGAGGCGTTTGTGATGAGGCAGTATTTCCATCACACCATTTTCCCCGGGACAGATCACGCTTTTGGCTTCACCTCTAAAAACCACTTTTTCGGGATTCAGGATAGATACGTCGAGTTTAATCATAAGTGCCCAAGCTCTAAGATTCCTCCTTTTTGGAGTCATCATCGTCTTCAGGAAATGCTTCGTTACGTGATTCACTTAATGCTTCATGAGAAAGGCGGGCTTGGTGCTGCCAGGTAAAGAAAAGCACCCCGGCAATAATGGCCGTGAATACAATAATGGAAAAAATCACGATCCATGTCATCGTCTTTGTCGGCGAGTCTGATTTGATGTCCGCATCCGCGAGCATGTCCGGAGCCAAAGGACCGCCGGCACAACAACAATCTTTTCCAGACGGGCAATATCCTCTTTGATCTTGTCCAGAATGACCTGATTCGCCCGAAATGAGCCGATATGTTCTTCTTTCGTTTGGGTGTCATCCTCTTGAGAGGTACGTATCTGCCCTATCCGATCAAAAATACCGTAGGCAATTGTATCGGCTTTAGCATAATAATCTGTGCCAATGAGAAGTTCTAAAAGGGATTCGGTCGTTTCATTGTATGAGGTTAACTCTGTCTCAGGAATCACCCAGATATCATTGACTTGAATCTCAAACAATCTGATTTCTTTCGGAGCTAATTGTATAGAGCCGCGATAAACATAGTACAAACCCTTTTGCTCATCATAAAAAACTTCCAGGCCGGCATCATCGATAATATCTCCGGGTTGCACTTCTTTCGGGAGGTAGCCTTTAATTTCCGTCGTTTGAGTCTTGCTGCTGGAGGGATTAACGGCTGTAAGACGAAAGGATATACTTTGAGCACGCCCAACTT
>JADFSZ010000128.1 GCA_022560555.1 PVC group bacterium | reverse complement strand
ACGGAACGAGCTTGTATCCTGAATACTCTAATTGACGTGCCATCAGGGCTGTTTCCGACTGGTTGAGACGACAGCCAAGGGTGTGAACGGAGGCGTGTTTTGTTTGATTTTGTGCCTGAAGCATCCTTTTCTCTCAGTACAGTTAATAAACGTAGACTTATTCTAACTATAATACTATGATCTTTCTATTTAAATCTCAAGTACCTTTAAAAGGATGTCCCGTCTGGCAGATGTCCTCATAATATACATTAAGAATTCATAATATTATAGTTAAGTCGTATTTTATTTTCATTGTTTTGTCCGCGTGTACATAAGAGAAATTTTCATGACACGGTTAAAAAAGCGAAAGTTTTATGATTCCACATATGTTCCGCGTGAAAATCGAAAGGCCGCTATTTTGGCCTGTATTACGCTGTGGTCTTTGATATTTTTCTTTGTCATCACAAAATTTATTCTTGGGACTGTTGATATTGTTGGACACAGCATGCTTCCAACGCTCAAAGACCAAGAGAGGTATGTAATAAATCGGATCGCATACAATTTTCAACCGCCGGATAGAAATGATATTGTGGCTGTAGTCAGTATAAGCGATCATGAGTTGATTGTTAAACGAGTGGTAGGATTGCCTCACGATCGAATTCGATTTGATGGGGATAGACTTTGGGTGAATGACAGACTTTTTAAAGAGGCTTATGCTAGCAGCCCATTTTCCGGATCCTATGCGGAACAAACATGGGATTTAAGAGAAAAGGAATATTTTGTTTTGGGAGATAACATGAATCATAGCGAAGATAGCCGTTCTTTTGGCCCCGTTCCGGAAGAATACATTGTGGGGCGTATTGTTTTGAGGTGGAAGTTGTTTGACGGGTTTTGATGGGGAAAAATATTGAAATTATTTTTTTTCTTATGTCCGGACTTCATAATTCTGTGATAAATTTATTTTTGTGTTGAAGCCTTCCTTTTGCGCCAAAACGCCCTATTGACAAATATCTAAAAACGATTATTTTACACTCTTCATTGTTGAACGCATCCATGTGATTTTGAAAAACCAAACGGCATTTTTTGGTGAGATTCGAAAATATTTTGCAAAAATGCAAGATTTTCATTGTCAAAAACTAGGGATGGCGTATACTACATTTTGTGGTATGTATGTCATCAAACCACTACAGAGTGTGGTTAAACAGATCTAGACAGTTGACATCTCTTTTTGAATTTTCTCGACGGAAAGCTTGCGATACTCATCATAAACGTCTTTTGTTTTTTGAAAAAAGTTGATCAGATTTTTGTTAATAGCAACAACCAACGGATAAAGGGGAAGAGGATATGGAGCATTTGGATGAAAAATCAATCGGGTCAGATCAGACACAGGAAGAGCCGCTTTTAAAAGAAAACAAAATGCGTTTTGTCCTTTTTCCCATTCAGTATGATTCGATCTGGCAGATGTACAAACAAGCCGAAGCGAGTTTTTGGACCGCCGAGGAAGTGGATCTGGCCCAAGATTTGAAGGATTGGGAAAATTTAAATGATAAGGAGCGGTATTTTATCTCTCATGTGCTGGCTTTTTTTGCCGCGAGTGACGGAATTGTTAATGAAAACCTATGTCACCGGTTTTCCTATGAAGTTCAATCCCCTGAAGCCCGGTGTTTCTATGGATTTCAGATCGCGATTGAGAATATTCACTCTGAGATGTACAGTCTTCTCATCGACACCTATATCAAGGACCCCAAAGAACGCGACAGGCTCTTTAACGCGTTAGAGACGGTGCCCTGTGTTCAAAAGAAGGCGTCATGGGCTCTCAAATGGATCGGATCCAGTAAATCGTTCGCGGAGCGCCTCGTGGCTTTTGCTGCGGTAGAGGGGATTTTCTTCTCCGGAAGCTTTTGCTCCATTTTTTGGCTGAAAAAGCGCGGTTTGATGCCGGGATTTACGTTTTCCAATGAACTGATTAGCCGCGATGAAGGATTGCATTGTGATTTTGCCTGTCTTTTGTATTCTCTCTTGAAAAACAAGCTTTCGGACGAATCGCTCCGCAGTATTATTTGTGAAGCTGTGGAATATGAGCATGAATTTGTTTCTGAAGCTCTTCCCGTTGATCTGATAGGAATGAATGCCGATCTTATGAAGCAATATATTGAATTTGTTGCGGATAGGCTTCTTGAGGCTTTGGGTCATCCGAAGGTGTATAACACGAAAAATCCTTTTGATTGGATGGAACTGATCTCGATGCAGGGCAAAACAAACTTTTTTGAAAAAAGAGTGGGCGAGTATCAAAAGGCCGGCGTAATGACGAAAGGGGCGAATCGAGAAGCGCAGACATTTAAGATTGATGAGGAGTTTTAAGGTTGAGAGGGGTCGTTTTGTCTTTTAAAATGTCCAAAAACATGGGAAAAGTTTGAAAGGGATTGCATTATGTATGTTATTAAACGGGATGGTCGTAAAGAAATAATCAAGTTTGACAAAATCACGTCAAGAATCGAGAAGCTTTGCTACGGCTTAGACATGAACTACGTAGAGCCGGTAGAAATCGCCAAGAAGGTGATCCAGGGTATCTATGACGGGATCACCACATCCGAGCTAGACACCTTAGCAGGGGAAACAGCTGCTTACTTGTCCACAAAGCATCAGGATTATGCTATTTTGGCCGCCCGTATCGAAATTTCTAATCTTCACAAACAAACCGAGAAATCTTTTTCCCGGACCATTGAGAAAATGTATAACTATGTGGATCCGCGTTCCGGACAGCGTGCCCCTCTTATTGCCGATGATGTGTATAACACGATCATGGAAAATGCCGATATCCTGGATTCATCGATCATATACGCGCGTGACTACAATTACAATTATTTTGCTTTTAGAACCTTGGAAAATTCCTACCTTATGAAAATGGAGGGTCTGATTTGTGAACGACCACAGCATCTGCTGATGCGGGTTGCTGTGGGGATCCATAAAGCTGATATTGATGCCAGTATTGAGACATATAATTTGACGAGTGAAAAATGGTTTACGCATGCCACCCCGACACTTTTTAATGCCGGAACGCCCAAGCCCCAGTTGGCCAGTTGTTTTCTTTTGACCATGAAAGAGGACAGTATTCCCGGGATTTATGAAACCCTCAAACGCTGCGCGGAAATATCCCAGTCTGCGGGAGGCATTGGTCTTTCGATTCACAATATCCGTGCTAAAGGAAGCTATATTAAGGGCACCAACGGAGAATCGAACGGGATTGTTCCCATGCTGAGGGTATTTAATAATACGGCTCGCTATGTTGATCAAGGGGGTGGTAAAAGGAAAGGCGCCTTTGCGATTTATTTAGAGCCGTGGCACGCGGATATCTTTGATTTTCTTGATTTAAAGAAAAATCATGGAATTGAAGAAGCCCGGGCGCGGGATCTTTTTTACGCTTTATGGATTTCTGACCTTTTTATGAAGCGGGTTGAAGCTGACGAAAAATGGTCCCTATTTTGTCCCAACGAGGCTCCGGGTTTGGCGGATTGCTATGGGAAGGCGTTTGAAGAACTCTACATTAAATATGAAGAGGAAGGACGTGCGAAAAAGACCGTGAAAGCGCAAGAACTCTGGTTTGCCATCCTTGAATCTCAAATTGAGACCGGAACCCCTTATATGCTCTACAAAGATGCTTGTAACGAAAAATCGAATCAGAAGAATGTCGGAGTCATAAAGTCCAGTAATTTATGTACAGAAATCATGGAATATACATCGGCTGATGAAATCGCGGTTTGTAATCTTGCCTCGATCGCGGTGCCTCGTTTTGTGGAAAATGCGATTTTTAATCATCAGAAACTTTTTGAGATCACAGAGGTTGTGACTCGAAACTTGAATCGTGTGATAGATGAGAATTATTACCCTGTGCCGGAAGCCGAGAAGTCGAATATGCGCCATCGGCCGATCGGAATTGGCGTGCAGGGTCTCGCGGACGCGTTTATTCTTATTCGGGCGGGTTTTGACAGCGATGAAGCAAAAAAAATGAACCGGGAAATTTTCGAGACCATCTACTTCGCGGCCTTAACGGCTTCAAAAGATTTGGCCAAGGAGCATGGGGCTTATGACTCGTTCGAGGGCTCTCCCGCGCACCAAGGGATCCTGCAGTATGACATGTGGGGTGTGACTCCGTCGCCCCGATGGGATTGGAAGACGTTGAAAGAAGAAATTAAAGCGCATGGCCTCCGGAATAGTTTGCTTCTAGCTCCGATGCCCACAGCCTCAACGGCCCAGATCTTAGGCAACAACGAGTGCTTTGAGCCGTATACGTCGAACATTTATACCCGGCGGGTGCTTTCGGGAGAATTTGCCATCGTGAATCCTCATTTAGTCAATGATCTTATTCGTCTCAATTTATGGAATACGAAACTGAAGGATACAATTATTGCCGCAAACGGATCTGTTCAGAAGATTCAAGAAATCCCCGATAATGTAAAAAATCTTTATAAAACAGTATGGGAAATTAAACAGAAGGATATTATTGATATGGCGGCTGATCGTGGGGCCTTTATCGATCAAAGCCAAAGTATGAATATTTTTATCCAGGAGCCGAATTTTGCTAAGCTGACGAGCATGCATTTTTACGCTTGGAAAAAGGGTCTCAAAACCGGAATGTATTATTTAAGAACCAAGGCCGCGGTTGACGCGATCAAATTTACCATTGATAAAAGCATTTTGGATAGTGTTAAAACGATCGAAGAAAAGTCTTCGGAAATGGCCTGTGCCTTGGATGATCCTGATTCCTGCGAGGCCTGCGGATCTTAGCGAACTAAGTGATACTCTCGCGGATGCTGTGATAATAATTTCTGAGCAGTGAATTACTGAAAACAAAGGGTGTTGGATCGTGGGATCTGCAGTGATGAAACGGCCTAATTGAGGGTCATAGTATCTAGCGCGTGTTCTATGCTATAGAATGTCCATCGATAATTTTACGCAGAATGATTTAGATAAGAATATTATATCAGTGAACCAGTGTCGAGAAAAGCGAATTTTTCTGTGGATAATCCGTACAATGTACTATGAAATAAAAATAAGGTATTTTATAATTTTGATAGGAATTTTACTATTTGGTCATGATTACCGGCAATAATTGCTACGCACTCTTCTTTATTGCGCCTAATAATTACCCTAAGCTTTCCTTCAATACCAGCTTCATAAAATGGCTTTCTTAAT
>JADFSZ010000127.1 GCA_022560555.1 PVC group bacterium | reverse complement strand
TTTTTATTCACAAATCTCATTATTCCTCTAGAGCATACTCATTTATAAATCTTTCGTATGTTGTCCTTTTGGAGTTACGCTGAACTACCCTATAAGCCTCTGTGTAACTATGCTACTGTAATGGTCCCGAATATTTCTATGGTGACAGATAAATACCTAAACTCACCTTCCTCCTCAAAAGTGTGGCTGCCTTCTCCCATAGGATCTATCCTGCCTATATCTATTTCCCTCGGTGGTTGAGGAGAAATCAAAGTATGGAAAGTAGAAGGCATTCTGTTTTTCCAAACAACTGTATCCCCTTTATTGATAGTTAACTCAGGAGGCTCAAATCCATAAAGAAATATCTCCACAGTATGAGTCTTACTCTGTATAGGAGTTTCGGAAGCGGAAACGTCCCTGTCATTACCAGCGTCACTAACCGCAACTATAACGCCAGAATCAGCATCGCCAGCACTTTCACTATCAGATCCTCTAAGAATGGCAAAAACCCCAACAACAATCAAAACAACAACAAAACCACATTCTTTTATGGCCCGTCTGATGAGGCTCATATGCCCCTCATGCAAAGCCCCCATCGTGGGCACAAACCCAATCTTCTTATTTTTCTTTCTGGCCTTAAGAACCCGATTTTTCATTTCTTTTATGGATCGAACTATGATCATCAGCAGCCAAGATTTTTGTTTCGCATAAATTTTGGTCTACGCGTTTTTTTTAACACATGACTCATTCATCCTGAGACTGGAACCCTGAAAGGCCAGATTCCCCATAACCTTCGGTTCTGAAAAATCTGACACAAGCTTATCTGGTTCCAGACCCAGGGAAAACCCGTGCATTATTTCCGATGAGTTTGACTCTACGGAGACTAAGGCCTCTACGAAAATCCAGGCCTAAGCATTCGCTGTTTTTAAAAAAGACGTAATGGATTCAAATATGAGGCGCCCATCGACAGATCCCATGCTTTCTTCGGCACATCTCTCCGGATGAGGCATCATTCCTAAAATATTCCCTTCTTGATTGCATATCCCCGCAATATTTTGAACAGAACCGTTAGGATTGGATGCATCTGTTGCTTTTCCTGTTTCATCACAATAACGAAAAATAATCTGCCCGCGATCCGTTAGCTGCCGGATAGTGTCTGTGTCCGCATAGTAATTCCCCTCTCCATGAGCAATGGGAATTTTTAAAGTCTCGTCCTGATGCATCAAGGAGGTAAAAATCGTATTAGGGTTTTCTACTTTACAACGAACGTATCGACAGATAAAATGAAGGTCGCGATTTCTTTTCATGGCACCGGGCAATAGCCCGGATTCAAGAAGGACCTGAAAACCGTTACAAATCCCGATAATAAGTTTTCCTCTTTTGGCGTGATTCACCACTTCATTCATCACGGGAGAAAAACGCGCGATGGCGCCTGTCCTGAGATAGTCTCCGTACGAAAAGCCTCCGGGGAGCACAATGCAATCGATGTCATCAATATTAGTTTCCTTGTGCCAAACAAATTTCACATTCTGCTTTAAGACATCATTGAGAGCATAATAACAATCATGATCGCAATTTGATCCTGGGAAAACAACAATGCCATAATTCATTTCTTGTTCCCTTTTAGTACGCGTCAGTTAAATCGCTTGTGTTGTAAGTAGCCGTATTATGCCATTGAACACTATTGTCACCATATAAAAGATTAAAGCCGTTCGCATGACGGGAAGAGAGAGTATTCCCATCGGTTTCAAAGCCCCCTGTTATCTCAGCGACAACACCTGTATTTCTCAAGTTGTAGTTTGGACTGTATTTTTTATCTAAATCGGAATTCAATCCATAGCCCATATTTGTCCCCATCGTCAAATTTGAAGCAGCAGGACAAACAAACACATCCGTGTCGGATTCTAAATAGTCTTCATGGAGCAAAGTATACCAGTTGGCTTTAGGCGGAAAACGCAAACGATAATCTTCTGCGTACAGTTGCATGGCCTGCCCCATACTTTTCAAATTGCCTATACAGACGATACGCTGCCCCATGCCTCTGGATTTATTATATGCTCCAAATAAAAATCCGCTCATAATAGAAATAACGGCTACCATGGCTAAAAGTTCAATCAAGGTCATACCCTTCAAGGAAGATTTTTTCTTCACAATCATATTCCTTTAAGAATATCCTGCATGGTAAAAAATCCATTTTTTTTCTTGGATATAAACTCGGCGGCAAAAATAGCTCCTCGAACAAATGTTTCCCGACTATGAGCAATATGAGTCAATTCCACACGTTCCCCCATACCACCAAAGGTCACAGTATGTTCGCCGATAATATCTCCCGCGCGAATCGCGTGAATGGAGATTTCTCCTTTTTTCCGTTCGCCGACCAACCCTTTGCGGCCATAACATACAACATCATCGAGATTTTTACCTCGGGCTTCGGCTACGATTTCTGCCATACGTACGGCCGTCCCGCTCGGTGCGTCTTTTTTGAATTTATGATGTTTTTCCGTGATTTCAATATCATACTCTTCCCCAAGCTTCTTCGCGACATCCCCTAAAAGGTTAAAAAGCAGATTGACACCAATACTCATGTTCGGGGCCATAACCACACCGATGTTCTCTCCCGCTTTTTGAATATTTTTTTTATCATCCGTACTAAGGGCTGTTGTACCTATCACGATGGCTTTTTTGTGTTTCTGGACGCAGTTCAGATGCTTCAACGTGGCGGTCGGGGCCGTAAAATCAATGATCACATCAGACGGCCCAATAATGTTGTCCAAGTCCGAAGAAACAGAAATCCCCAGCTTCCCCTTTCCCAGAAGTTCACCAAGATCCTGACCCATGTTAGGATGATCCGCTTGCTCCGTGGCACCGACAAGTTTTAAAGTTGATCGCTCCAAAACACAAGTCGCGATTAAGCGTCCCATGCGTCCCAAAACTCCCGTTACAATAATATTAGCCATATAGTTTCCTCTTAACGTTTACAGCGGTACGCCGGAAGTGCTTAACACTCCGGATTCTTTCAACGCTTTTTCCAGTTTTGGAAGATTTTCAGGTCTCATTTCACAAAGAGGCAATCTGAACTCCGCTTCGATTTTGCCCATCATGTTTAAGCTCGTCTTAACAGGCAGCGGATTGGTTTCCATGAACATGGCCTTGCACAAAGGAACTAACTCATAATGAATTTTTTGAGCTTCCGCTAACTGTCCATTTGCAAAAGCCTTCACCAATTGTGAAATCTTTTTCGGAACAATGTTCCCGACAACCGATATGACCCCTGTCGCCCCAATGGCCATCATGGGCAATGTCAGCGAATCATCGCCGGAAAGCACAGTAATGTCACATAACGAACGAATTTGGCTCACCTGATCCAAACTTCCGCTCGCTTCCTTGATCGCGACAATATTATCAATTTTAGCCAATTCGGCTATCGTCTGGGGCGTCATACAAATACCGGTGCGGCCCGGCACGTTGTAAAGAATAATAGGAATATCCACGGCCTTGGCTACAGTCTCATAGTGCCTGATTTGTCCCTGAGGAGTCGGTTTGTTGTAGTACGGCGTTATAAGCATCGCAGCATCCGCACCGGCGTCCTTGGCGTATTTTGTGAGTTCCAAAGATTCTTTTGTGTTATTAGAACCTGTGCCCGCAATAACAGGAACACGCTTATTAACGGTCTCGACGACTAATTTGATAAGTTTTTTTTGTTCGTCATGTGTTAATGTTGCCGCCTCTCCTGTGCAGCCAGCGGGAACAATCCCATCTATGCCTTGCGCGATCACAAATTCGCATAGATCACGAACAGCCGCTTCATCAACATCTTGATTCTTAAACGGGGTGACGAGCGCGACATAAGCTCCTTGCAGTTTCATGATGATCCTCCTCTGATTTATTTCAGCTCGTATGATTGAGTGCAACTTGCCCTTGAAAGGTTGTGACAACTTTCCCTTCAAGGTATACAGGAATATTCAGCCTTCCCTGATATGAATAGTGAACATAAAGAATATCCCCTCCGGTCGTTCGTACCTTTACGGGGCTTTTTAATTTTCCAAGAATAATGCCGACAACCGCGCTCGCGCATGCCCCTGTTCCGCAGGCCAACGTTTCGTCTTCGACTCCACGTTCATACGTACGAACATGGATTTCGTTCTTTTTCAGAATCTGAACAAAATTCACATTAGTTCCGGATGGAGCAAAATGCGAATGCCTCCGGATCTTCCGGCCCGTGTTAATAACATCCGTCTTTTTGTTTGACGTCACAAAGCCGACGGCGTGCGGCACACCGGTATTCACGAAATAAAACGACCCTTTAACACCCTTCAAGGAAAACCGGTTTTTATATTTCTTGGGAATTCCCAAAGATATTTTCACACCGCGCTTGGTAAAAACCGCTTGAATAAGGCCGGACATTGTATCGAAATTGATATTTTTCTTTTTTGTCACATGATGATGACGAGCGAACTCGGCAACACAGCGGGCTCCGTTGCCGCACATTTCAGCTTCTGTCCCATCTGCGTTAAAAATCCGCATACGAAAATCATGTTTCTTTGAGCTCTCAAGCAAGATCACGCCATCCGCACCGATACCGCGTTGACGAAAACACAACTGCTTAGCTAAACGATTCAGATTCTGTTTGATCACCTTTTTCCGGTTATCGATCATAATAAAATCATTACCGGTTCCGGACATTTTCGTAAATGCTATTGCTTTTACCATAAAAGTCTCTTCCTCAAAAATCAATATTCCAGTCTTAAAAGATCCTCGACGCGTTCCCGGCGCCGGATCACACGCATTTTATTTTTGTCCACAAAAACTTCCGGTACTCTTGGGCGGGTATTGTAGTTTGATGCCATCACAAAACCATAAGCACCGGCTGAGAGGCAAGCCAGGAGATCACCTTCTTTCACATTGGCAACTTTCCGCCCCTTGGCAAAGAAATCCCCGGTTTCACATACCGGCCCAACAATATCAGCCACTATGGCCCCTTTTGTTTTCTTCACGGGAACAATCTCATGATAGGCTTCATAAAGGCTTGGCCGAATGAGATCATTCATCGCTCCGTCCACGATCACAAAGTTTTTCTTCCCTGTTTTTTTCACGTATTCGACTCGCGTGACAAAGATCCCGGCATTGCCCGCAATAAACCGTCCGGGTTCTAGAATAAGCCGTACATTCAGTTTTTTGATGTACGTCAATATT
>JADFSZ010000126.1 GCA_022560555.1 PVC group bacterium | reverse complement strand
AACTTTCTCTTTGAGAGGATGCGGCTCGCGAAACTCATTAATGCTCCCTTTCAGATCCTCCACTATCTTGGGGTCATCAAAACTTTGAAAGTGTTTAGGCTCTAACACAAGTCCGGCTGCAAAGGCACCTACGATAGGCGCGAGCCCCAACTTATGAGCGATGAACGAAAACAGGAGACAGAATGAAATAAGAACCGTAAATTTCATTCCATGACCCGCGTGAACCTTTGACAAAAAATCGTTAAGCGGCTTTGCAAGAAAAGAGCCAAAGATCAAAGTGCCTACCAAAAAAACAATGGCCTTGAAAAAAATAAATGACACAGTCCCTGCCGTAACCGATCCCATGGTAACCATGGCTGAGACAACCGATAAGATAATAAGCCCGAGAATATCATCAATAACAGCTGCACCCAAAACAATCTGTGCTTCCGGACCGTGAAGATGGCCCAAATCCTTGAAGACACGCGCGGTAATTCCTACAGATGTCGCCGTCAACGTCGCTCCGAGAAACAGATAGGCATGGGTAGATAATCCCGGCATCAATAGGGGGCCAACAAAAAACGCCCCCAAAGTAAATGGTGTCACAATTCCAACAATCGCGACCCAAAAAGCTTTCACCCCCACACCCATCATTTCCTTGAGAGTGGATTCTAAACCTACCTGGAATAAAAGAACCACAACCCCCATTTCAGCTAAGAAAAGGACAAATTGATTGTTCTTTATCGTTTCAAAAATATCAATACCAAAAAAAACGAGATTACCCAAGATAACCCCCATCATCAGCTCGCCAAGAACAGCCGGCTGCCCTATCTTTTCGATCAAACTAGACAGCTTCGCGACCAACAAAATAACAGCCAACATCCAAAACGTATTCGTCATTTCATCCATGTGTAATGCGTCATGCGTATCCGAAGCGCCGGCGCCAAAAGCCACTGCGCACCCCATGAGTCCAAGAAACATAAGACACAGAGTAAATAGTTTTTTTTGATGAAAAAGATTTCGTAACATTAAGAGTCTCTGTTGTTTATTAAGAAATGGCCCTCATCCTAACAATTTTCCCTGGTGCCGTCAAGATTCTTCAGACTCAAAGTTTCACTCCAAGTCGTTTTCTTGCCAAGAGATATGTTACAAACATAAATAAAACTTCACAAGCTGTAAATGCCCCGAGCTTGATCGCCGTGCCGGACGCAAACCCGTAAGAGTGCAATCCCACACCCAGGAGATTCACGCCGAACCAAGCCATCATAACAACAATAATACCAAATATCGATCCAACAGCTACTCCCAAGGGACCAATAATATCACCGGCCTTTGCATGAAATATTATGGAACACCACAAAACGATCAACAGAGCCCCGTTTTCTTTCGGATCCCATCCCCAAAACCGGCCCCAGGACTGATCAGCCCAAATCCCTCCCAACATCGTTCCGATGAATGTTACCGTCAAACCAAAGCCTAAAGCACCCAGCATAGTTCGATAAATCTTTTCCAGCCTATCTTGTTTGTACTTGCTCTTATTTACCAAAATCGTTATTAAATACAAATGACCGAGGATTCCCGCGACACAAACACCGGCATACCCGGTCGTAATTGAAAGGACGTGAGTGGCCAGCCAAAAGTTCGAATTAAGAACAGCAACGAGCTGAACCAGAGTATCGCCTTCCGCGGCATAGCGCCCCGCGATCATGAGAAACACAAGTCCCGCGAAGTTTCCAACCAGAAGTCCGATCTTATCCCGGTTAAAAAACTCCATGGCCAAGGCCAAAACCACACTCATCCAGCCAACAAACACAAAGGTTTCATATAGGGTTGAAACCGGCGGCCGGCTCATAATAAGAATTCTCAGGACAATTCCCGCTAAATGAATGAGGCTCCCTAATAAAAGACAAGAGAGAGAAACTTTCCCAAGAGACCTCCCCCAAGCTAACAAGGATAACAAACATACAAGAAGCCCAAGGCCGTAAAAAACTTTTGAATAGAAAAACGGTTTTAAGGCATTATATATATTTTCCTGCCTGATTTTCTTAAGGGGAAACTCTTTTTGAATCTGGCCATACACAAATTGATTAAAAGCTCTGACGGATAGTTGAAATTCTAGAGGATCATGATTAATATAAGAACTGAGCATCTTTTCGAGCTGGTCGACAGCATCATCGATTTTTTCATTTCTGCGCGGTAAAAGTATAACTTCCCAGGGCGAGAGCCATAGGGTTTCATCCTGTCCCTGAATCGGTATGATCTTTAAGGGAAGATCTTTTTTATCATGAGAATCATAGAACATTTGCTGCGACAATTTGTAGATGCTTTTCTCGAGATTTGTCCATTTCGAAGAATCAGTGCCGTCAAGCCCCTCAAGAACCGAGGACATCTTGTTTCGATTGCGGAATAGTTTGAGAAAATTAAGCTGATGATGATGGGATGCAAATCCTAAAAATTCAAGAACTTCACTGTCCGCAATATTATATGCCTCATGAGGGTAGGCAAATTGAAAGGACTCGGCGAGGCCCATAAAAACCTTTAAATTGACCATTACTCTCATAATTTCGGCTTCAACGAGAGACCGTTCCTTGTCTTCAAGCACAAAAGCCATTTGGGCCAATTCTTCTAATTTACCGATGTGATCGTACAATTCACGGAATGAGTATCGACGATGCTTATCCAAAGAAAGGCCTAGCGCTTGCGGAATTTCCGGGTGATTGATCAGAAAAACCCTGTCATCAAGAGCATCGCTCGGGGTCAAAATCAACCGCACAAACCATTCAAGCGCGGTGTGCTTCTGATAACGGGTCCTGCCGGAAAATTGCAAAAGAAGATTTCGAGCAAGTGATCCCATGGGTTTAATTCTTCCCTCATGGAGCACCAGCATATTATTAACGCTATCAACATTGTTTTCATGGATGGATCCATGAGCCGCATGCCCTGTAAAAACAAGGGAGATCGTTAAGAAAAGGACATGGATAAATTTTTGTTTCTGATTCATTTTTTCTTTCTATTCGATCGCTTTTTGCGCATAGCTAAAATGAGTTTGATCAAGAAATGATTGATGAGCCCCAAACCAGTAAGTGAAATAGCTATGTAGGGAATCAGTCGCCCCGCATTTCGAACCACAGCAAACGTGGAATATTCACTCCCATCAGACGCAATCATATAAGAGGCCTGGTAAAACGTATGATTATCAAATCTGAAAGGATCATTCATCGATATAACGATATCTCTTTTTAGTCGTCCCGTATCAATTTCAACCGTGCTCTCATAACTTTTGGCTTTTTCGACTCCCGGATATTTTGTCATCCGAAAATCTTTAAGGTGCATGCCCAGAGGAAGGGAATATCTTCGGTGACGTAATTGAAACATGTAAGATTTTCCCCCGACAGAAACAATAGTTGGACGTGGATCTTGCGAGTACAAAAGAATGTCGCTCTTTTCCCCTTCACGACTGAGAACTGTAAAAATAACACCGGGAGTGTTTTTTGCGGGCTCAACATCCGGACTTTTTTCCTGTAATGATTGAATGCCGCTGCTATTCATGTTCAAAGAATTCTCGTTTGAGCGAGAGGCCGTAAACGCGTCACAATTAACAAGATATTTTTGAATAGTTAAATCGAGTCCCAGTTCAGGCAACGGGACGGATACACCCTCAAGAGACGGCCCCGTCCAAACAGCTGTAATATCTCTCGAGGGATTATGACTCTGCCAAATTGATATTTCCCAATCAATATAATCCGCGGAAAGACTGGTAGACGCCCCCTCTTTTAAAGTGACCTGGGATTCCTTGGCAAAATGAAACGTGACAAACCCACCGATCATAAGGAGGATAATTCCATAGTGAGTCAATAAAATCCCAAAATTGCTCCAGGCATGACTTTGCCTGAAAAGAACACTTGTCATGAGATTGACAGTAAATACCCACAGCACGAGCCGTGTTCCCGGAAAAGGAATAAAACCCGCGGACATAAAAATCCAGGAACGAAAAAACTTCTGTTGGGCCGCGTAAAGGCCGTACTCTGCTTGATAGAGCGTCCCCCAAAATGTAAGTATGGCCAAAAGACTTAAACACACGACAGACAATTCAAGGGAAGACAAGAAATTAATTGCGCGGGATTTTGAGAGTTTTTGATAAATACTTTTCATGCAGAAGGGCCCGAGAATGACTGGCACAATTGAAAAAAGGCGTCTTCAACAGCATCTATAACATTTGGAGGGGCCATCAATTTAACAAAAATTATAATTGATTCGAAACGGATCATGGCGGCAAGCATACCGACTTCGGCATTATCGGATAGGTATTCCTCAAAATTAATTAAAACACCCTGATGATGATCTACTGTTTGAAACCGTTTTTGCCTTGAAAGAAATGCGCTCAGGACCTCATCATCCGGATCCGTAATACCCAACTGCCCCAACCACCGAACAATATTTGCTTCCAGGTTGCCGGCTTCCGGCCCCAATTGAACGATTGTGCAATGAACATCTTGATTTGCTGGATCAGGATAAAGCGAGGCAAGCCTCATCCCGCTTCCGGGGGATTCGCTCCACCCGCTCGGCAAAACCCATTGCGTATCTTGGGAATCTTCTTGGTGTTTATGTCCCTCATGCGAATCTGATACAAGGGGCTGAAATTCCGAAAAAATTTCTTCTCGATAATGATGGACCACATCTTTTGATTCACAGGACAAACCAAAGAGACAAAAACTCCCTAAGAAAAAAACTAAGGAATATTTAGGATAGAAATCATTCATGACTGTGAGGATTGTACTATATATTGTTTAAATTTAAACCTAAATCTGGGAAGCCATTCTAACGGCTATTTTTTCTATCCTTCAAAACATCCTGAATCTTGCGGGTAATATGCGTGTGAAAGCCCCCGCCCGACGCAACCACTCCGTTCAAGTTAAAAAGATTCTCTTTGTTATAATCTAAAATCGAGTCATTCAAATCCGACATCTGCCCCCCGGCTCCCATCAAAACAGCCTCAGGAGCACATGTATCCCATTCCTTTGTATTGGGATTAGCATGGATAAAAAAATCAGCTTTCCCTAACACAATCATGATCACTTTGCCGCCAATGGATCCAAAAGCAATCTCCTTATTGAAACCAATTTTCTCTTTGAAGGCGTCTATAGCCTTGCTGGGGTGAGATCTGGAAACCACCATAATCAGATCGGACATGTTGTTTTTTGGCTTGATGTGAAGCTCGTCAAT
>JADFSZ010000004.1 GCA_022560555.1 PVC group bacterium | reverse complement strand
CTTTTTGCTCTTCAGTGGGCCCTGCTGGACTTGACGCCTGTCTTTCCGATCGCCAGGTTTCCGTAGCTCTTCGATCTACGAAAACCTGACACGAGTTCATCCCAAATTTGTGGCCCAAAAAGCTTGTGCATAGATTCAGAAGAGCTTGCTCTTCTGGTATCTAGGCCTGCTTGGGGAGCCGATTCGGGATGAACCCTTCGGTCCTCGAAAACCATGCACAAGATACAGGAAGTCATGCCGAAGGGGGGAGTCGAACCCCCACGATGTTGCCACCACTAGGTTCTGAACCTAGCGCGTCTGCCATTCCGCCACTTCGGCTCCTTTACGCATACCTTTCCCAACTAAAAATAGCCCCAACGGGATTCGAACCCGTGTTTCTAGAATGAGAATCTAGCGTCCTAGACCAGGCTAGACGATGGGGCCATTGATTCGATGTTTTATATCATAGCCCGACCAAAATTTCAATAGGGAGAATCAGAATTGTCAGAGTACCAAGCTTGTGATATGATACGGCCTTACGTTCATAAAGGCCCTTTTCTCAGAAAGGTTTTTTCATTAAAAAAATGTTTTTTTGTGAGAAAATAAGAACCATTTCTAACACCCGTCTCTAAGAAATACTGGTATATCATGAATGCTACTAGTCATAAAATTGAAAAGCTATCAAGTCTCATTGAGGTGGGAACGCTCATTAATTCTACCCTTGATTTGAGTGAGCTCTTGGGGCTCATTATGAAAATTGTCGAAAAAGTGATGGAGTGTAACGTCAGTAGCCTTATGCTGATAGATGAGGCTGCAAATGAGCTTGTTTTTCAAGTCGCGACCGGAGAAACAGGGGGCACTCTTAAAGAGAAATTTCGTCTAAAAATCGGCCAAGGAATCGCCGGTTGGGTGGCCGAACATAATGAACCGCTGTTGGTCAAAGATGTCCAAAAAGACCCGCGCTTTTATAGCAAGCCCGATGAGTCAACCGGTTTTATCACAAGATCCATCCTATGTGTACCAATGCGTGTTAAGGAAAAAATTATCGGTATTCTTCAAGCCATCAATCCTGTTCATCAGGAAGCCTTTTGTGAAGAGGATATTGAAATATTTATGGCATTTGCTAACCAGAGCGCCATCGCAATCGAAAACGCGCGCATGCACAAAGAAATGATGGATAAGCAAAGAATCGAGCAGGAGTTGGATTTTGCCCGACAGATTCAGGAAACCTTTATGCCCGATGTATTGCCGCATCTGAAAGGTTTATCTGTATTCGCTCATAACACGCCAGCGAGGGAAGTCAGCGGAGATTTTTATGACGTTTTAGAGTTTTCTCCAAAAGAGTATGGTGTGGTTTTTGGGGACGTTTCCGGTAAAGGGGTTCCATCAGGGCTTTATATGGTGAAAACCATCAGCGCGATGCGTTTTGAGGCCAACAAAGATACCCTTCCTCATGTTGTCCTGGATTCCGTCAATAAATCCTTGTCTCTCAAACCACAGTTTGGAATGTTTTCAACAATGTTTTACATGATTTTTAACCTGCAAGTTCAAACCGTCACTTTTTCTAATGCCGGCCATATCCCTCCGTTGCTTGTGGATCATAAGAAGAAGACCTTGGAAGAGATCAAAGAAGCTCAGAGTAGCCCCCTGGGAATATTTTCCGAGGTGACGTACACGTCTCACACTATCCCTTGGACGGACTCTAAAGAGATTCTTTTATTTACGGACGGAATTATTGAAGCGCGGAATAACAAAAAAGAGGAGTATGGGTTCCCTCGGCTCGAGAATGTTATTAAAAAAAATTACGGGCACCCCGGTCTTTCTAAACAAATTTTAGACAGTGTTCATCAATTTGTCGGAGACGCACCCCAGCATGATGATATGACGCTCGTCTCTATTGTGTGTTCATGATGATCCAGGAGGTTGTTGGCCATGCTTCAGCTGTCATTTAAAAGTGATGCAAAATATTTGAGAATTATTCGAGCCTCGGTAAAATCATTTTTAGAAATTTCAGGGTATAAGGGAAAAGATGCCATGATGATTGTTCTAGCCGTGGATGAGGCCATTTGCAACATTATTCGCCACGGATATAATGAACGGACGGATGGTATTATCAATTTCGAAATGAGTGAATCTGAAGGGAAATTATATTTCCGACTAAGAGACTACGGTAAAAAAAGTGACCCCAAAGATTTTAAATCGAGGAAGTTGGACAATGTTCGCCCCGGAGGATTGGGCGTGTTTTTGATGCAAAAGATTATGGATGAAATAGATTATGACACGTCAAACAGCACCGGAACCCTCCTGACAATGGTGAAGAAGAAGTAAAAGGTTCCTGTTGAAACTTGGTATAACTTATAATATCATACCCACGGAGTTGCCCTATGGACATACAAGTTGACACGAAAGACGGTATTACTCTTTTTCACCTCAAAGGGGATTTGGATTTGTATTCATCCCCGCAAATTAGAAATGAGTTTTCCAAGCACTCTGATTCAGGTGCACCGAAGATCGCGGTTGATTTTTCTCAGGTGGAATATATTGATTCTTCAGGGCTTGCGACTCTCATTGAGCTGCTTCAGAAGCTGAAGAAATTGAATGGGCGGCTTTGCTTGTACAATATTAATGATACAGTCCGATCTGTCTTTGAATTAGCAAAACTCGACGGGATTTTTCGCATAGTGGAGACTGAATCGGCCGCTTTAGACGAAATCCAAAAAACCTGATTTTACCCCCAAACCAGCTCAGACAATACACTATGGAATTTGCGATCAGAGCATTAGAACATATCGGAAAAAACGCGCGTGTGTTTTTAAGCCATCTCTCCAGTCTTTACTCCCTCATGGTTTCGAATTTTTATTGGACTTTCATTGCGCCTTTCAAAAAAGGGCAAAAGGGGCTGAGTCGGGAGCATGTGTCCTATCAGTGCGTCTTCATGGGCAATAAGTCGATATCAATTGTGTTTTTGGTGTCACTTTTTATGGGAATGATTATGGCCATGCAGACAGCGTATCTCCTGAAAAAATTCGGGGTTGTGATGTATGTGGGAAGTTTGGTGGCTGTGTCGATGTGCCGGGAACTTGGTCCTCTTTTAACGGCGATTGTCATTGCCGGCCGTGCCGGCGCGGCTATTACGGCGGAATTAGGAACCATGAAAGTGGCCGAAGAAATCGATGCATTGGAAGTGATGGGAATTAACCCGGTTCGGTATTTAGTTGTACCGAGAATATTAGCTTTGGTGATTATGCTGCCTTGTTTAACCATGTTTGCTGACCTTGTCGGTATCTACGGCGGTTATCTCATCGGACACTATAGTATCAATATTCCGACCGGATTATATATCCAAAAAACAATTGATGCGCTTGTGCTAAAAGATATCTGGACTGGCTTGCTCAAAAGTTTTGTGTTTGCTCTTATCATCGGGTTTATCGGATGTTATGAAGGATTGATTGTCAAAGGGGGCGCTGAAGGGGTCGGAAAAGCAACGACAATATCTGTAGTGGCTTCGATTACCCTGATTATTTTTGCTGACTGTGTATTGACAAGTCTTTTTTATTTTGTTTTTGTATAATCAATGAGAAAAATTTATGGTTGACCATATCATAGAAGTTCGTAATCTCGATAAGAGTTTTGGAGATAGAAAGATTTTAAACGGTATCAATGTTGATTTCGAGCGGGGGAAAACCATCGTCATTATGGGCGGAAGCGGATGCGGTAAAACGACATTCCTGCGTATTTTAATCGGAATGCTTCGTCCGGATGCGGGTTCCGTGCTCATTAATAATATTGACATTGTAAAAGCGGATGAAGATCAATTAATTGAACTTCGAAAGAAATTTGGCATGCTTTTTCAAGGATCCGCCCTTTTTAATTCTATGACGGTGGGGGATAATGTGGCACTGGCCTTACGGGAACATACGGATTTGGATGAAGAGATTATCCGGATTATGGTTAAAATTAAGCTTGAGATGGTGGGGCTATCCGGATTTGAACATTTGAAGCCGGCTGAAATCAGCGGAGGGATGAAAAAGCGTGTGGGGCTTGCCAGGGCCATCGCGATGGATCCCGAACTTGTGTTTTATGACGAGCCGGGAGCGGGGCTCGATCCTGTCGTTATGGCTGTGATTGACAAGCTGATATTCGATTTATCAAAAAAACTTGGCATGACCTCTATCGTTGTGACTCATGAGATGGAAAGTGCTTTTCGTATCGCGGACAAAATTATTATGCTGTACGAAGGGAAGATTCTGGAGCAGGGTACCGTGGATGAAATCAAGAATTCAAAAAATCCTGTTGTTCAGCAGTTTATAACCGGCAGTGCCGAAGGTCCGATTGCGCTTCGCCGATCGGGAGAAGACTATTTTAAGGAATTAACCGAGGAATCCTAAGGGAAGGAAGTAGACGATATGGATTTTCAAAAAGATGAACTTAAAGCAGGCGTTGTGATTGTTAGCTGTCTTGCCATTATGGGATTGTTTATTTTTAATATCGGCGACATTAAAATATTTAAGAGTACGTACGAAGCAGAAATTGTGTTTCCCGCCGCGAACGGTCTTGCAGAGGACAGTTCCGTAATGTATGCCGGTGTTCCTGTGGGAAAAATAGATCGCATTGTCATCCTAACGGACGCGGAGGTGAAAGCCCCGGATGATCCGCGTGTTGTGTTTTCGATTTCGATTGATAAATCCGCTGTGATTAAAACGGATTCGGTAGCTTCTATTAAGACAATGGGCCTCATGGGAGACAAGTATATTGAGATTTCACCGGGAACGCCTAGCGCCCCGGCACTGCCTGAAGGGCAGCGCTTGGTTGGGGAGGCTCCGTTTGATCTTGAGCAATTGCTGGTGAGTGGCAAGAAGATTGTGGAAAAAGTCGAAGCCATGATTGACAATTTGGCAGACTTTCTCGGAGATAAAGAAATGATTGCTTCACTGAAAAACACGGTTTCAAATTTCGAAGGTCTTGCCGTTGATGCCCGGGGCATGATCGCGGACAATCGCGGAGATATCAGATCAATGATAAAAAATTTGGCATTAGCGACTGACGGTCTTAAAGGAAAGCTCGACAACGCGCTTGGCAAACTGGATAGTCTCTTGACAAACACGGATGGCCTCGTTGTAGAAAACCGCGAAGATATTCGCCGGATCGTTACGAATTTCAGGGCAGCGAGCGCGGATTTCGCGAAGTTTGCCATGAAAATTGAAGCTCATCCTTGGATGCTTTTGAAAAAATCACCCGAGGAATTAAAAGCTGACCGCAAGAAAAAATAATTTTTGTACCCTTTGAGTTTATTAAAAGGCGGCTATTTCAGCCGCCTTTTTTCGTTTAAATATACTTGTGTTTAATCGTGTCCTGTTCCGGGTGTATGGAGGGATGGATAAATTCGATGAGAGGAGTTGCTTTGTCATGAAGCTTTTCAAGTTGATCGCGATATTCTTTGTTGACTCTGGCGAGAGTTGAAATCACTGCCACTTCATACATCGTTTTTAGCTGCTCTGTGACTTCTACCCCTTGGGATAATTCAATGACAATTTTGATTTTTGGTTCAAAATTTTCCAGCAGGATACGCGAGAGGGTGAACCGGCCGGTATTGGAATGGACAATTTCCGGCAAAGCAAGAGCTTCTTTGATGTTTTCCAGAAAAATATTGGCCCCGTTATAAATGATGGTTCCGTCCGAGCGTCCGAATACATAGAGAATGGGAAGCTTCCAGAGATCTTGAGGGGAATGACCGAGCTCGGCTAATTCCTTTTTCGGATTGTAGCCATGCTCCTCAAGTATAGTGTTTATTTGATCATACGGGATAACTCCTCCGCTATCATGAAGATTGTATCGAATAAGAGGGACACCGTTAAAAGGGGCCGTGATAATAATTTCCCCATCGACATTTTCGATGAGATAATTCAAGGGATTGAATTGAAATACAACCGGAAGATTATGAACAGATGTTCCGAATAGGGATTCAGAAAGACGAGCATCTTTTTTTGCCAAACGTCGGATAAGGATTGAGAACGGAGTCTCATGTCCTACCCCGATTCCGGTGTCCGCAGAGCCATAGGCAGATGCGATCATGCTTTGGCCAAAGGTATTAACGGGACTATGAAGTTGTTTTGCAAAAAAATCCCGCAAGTCTTCCGGAAATCCCTCCCCGCCGATGATAATATGATAGCGCGCTTGGCTCCAATCGATCCCGATTTCGGGCCCTTTCAAAAGAAGGCTTTTTATGAAAAAGGGATATCCAGCAATCACGATTTGATCAAACATGCCTTGGAATTTATTTAAAATGTTTATGACTGTGGGAAAGTTGTTGCCCGGCGTGATTACGGTCAGCTTGTAGTTGCTGTTGCATGCGACCACCCGCGCCGCGTGTGCGAATTTTTCTCCCGTGACCCACGTTCCGAGTGCCCAGCAGACGATCAAAAGTGTCGATTTTTTATCGATCTGAAGATATTGTTTGGAGGACACTTCCAGGTAGCGGGTAAAACTCTCATCCTCATACGTGTTTCGGGCCCAATACTGTTCTTCTCCCGAGTATCCGGAGCTGGATTCGAGACAGTATTTATCTTCAATCGTGCCGTTGGCGCAGATGTCCTTAAGGGGATATTTTTGGATGTATTCGGATTTGTTTGTCAGAGGTAAATCTTCTATGGCTAAATTTTTCAGATTAACGGGATCAGTTGAGATTTTGTGCTTATGAAGGTATTCGCAATAAGCCGGAATCGTGGGAATGACAGATCTAACCTTCTTGATGATACGCGTTCGCGTAATATTCTCCAAATAGCGATACGGAGCATTTTTCAGGAGAAACTGTCTAAAAGTGGAATTTTGGAGTATATGCTTTGTCAGAAACATAGATGATCATGCGCTATCGGTCGAAGTTTTAGATATGTCTACCTTTACGATTATAGGGTGTTTAAGCGGGCCTGGCAATGAAAAAATATCAGTGGAAAACATTGTGGTTCATGAACTTTGGTGCTTTACAAAGGAGCTTTGACTGTATAAAATAAAATAAGACGTTCTTATAACCGTGAGGGACTCATGTCAGGACATTCCAAATGGAGCAGTATCAAGCATAAAAAGGCCGCTATCGACCAGAAGCGCGGTAAAGTTTTTACAAAGGCGATCAAGGAAATCACAGTTGCCGCCCGGGAGGGAGGCGGAGATCCTAATCGTAATGCACGCTTACGGACAGCTATTCTAAGCTCGAAGGGGATCAATATGCCCACGTCTAACATTGAAAGAGCCATCAAAAAGGGTCTAGGAGAGATTCCGGGTGTGAATTATGAGCCGATCACTTATGAGGGCTATGGGGCTTCGGGGATAGCCATCATTGTTGATGTGTTAACAGACAATAAAAATCGGACTCATCCTGAGCTGAGAAAAATCTTTGAGAAAAATCACGGCCATCTTGGTGCGGCCGGATGTGTGGCATGGATGTTTCAAAAGAAAGGGGAGATCCGTGTCAAAAAAGAGGACATATCCGAAGATGATTTAATGAACTCTGTTTTGGAGGCCGGAGGAGAAGATCTTGATACATCAGACGAGGAGGCCTATCTTGTATATACTCAAGTCAGTGATTTCTACAAAGTGAAGTCATTTTTAGAGGATAAAAAAGTGCCGATCATGGATGCCCAGTTGACCATGGTGCCCAAAGATTATGTTAGGATAAGTGAGGTCCAAGCCGGACCTGTTCTTCGTCTGATGGAGGAGCTGGAAGATCACGATGATGTTCAAAATGTGTATTCTAATTTTGATATAATGGATGAAGCCTCATGAAAGTATTGGGCATTGACCCCGGGACACATAATGTTGGCTACGGCGTTTTGGAAAAAAATAACGGTGCTATCCGGTCATTGGAATACGGTGTTGTCAGATCGATTGCCAAAATGGATCTTTCGTTTCGGCTTGGAGAAATCTATCGGAAATTAGATACCATTATCGGTCAAATCAAACCTGATATTATTTCCATCGAAAAGGTGTTTTTTGGTGTGAATGTCAAGAGCGCTATCTCCTTAGGTGAAGGACGAGGCATCGTTTTACTTCTCGCGGATCTTCATGATATTGAGATCCATGAGTTTTCTCCCACGCAAATTAAAAAAGCCGTTAAAGGAAATGGACGCGCGCAAAAATATCAAATTCAAAAGATGATGCAGAGTTTGCTGAAGCTCAAAGATATGCCGCGCTCTGAAGATGCCGCGGATGCTTTAGCCTCCGCCTATTGTTTTTTGAATTCTTCAAAATTTCAACAATTGATTAAACAGACATGATTAATTATATTCGAGGAAAACTCGCGGAAAAACACCCCGCACATCTTGTGATCGAAGCCAATGGTATTGGGTATGATATCGCGGTTTCGCTTTCGACAAGTGATTTGGTAGGATCTGTCGGGGACAACGTTAAAGTTTTTGTGTATCAGCATGTCAGGGAGGATTCTTTAGATTTGTTTGGATTCTTTACCCGTGCGGAAAAACATCTTTTTCTGCTTCTTATCAGTGTCGGTGGTGTCGGGCCGAAATCAGCCTTAAATGTTTTGTCGACAATGAGTATTATCGATTTTCAACAGGCCATCCTTAAAGAGGATGTGGGGCGCTTGACGTGTGTAACTGGCATAGGAAAAAAGACGGCTCAGAGAATGATTCTGGAGCTAAAGGATAAAGTGTCCTTTGATGATTTGATGACCCAAAAAGAAACGAGCTCGAAAGAGGCTAATATAAATGCTCACGAAGATGCTGTTGAAGCTTTAACCGCACTTGGGTATTCCGCTCAATCCGCTCGTCAAGAGGTCGGGCGTGTTCAAAGAGAAACCGGTGTTTCCTGCACGACCGAGGAACTTATTCGTAAAGTCTTAAAAAGGTAAAAGGAATTAAAAAACGGAACGGAAAGGATCTCACATGGAAGATCGCGTGATTTCCCCCTCAATACAACAAGAAGATATACCAACAGAGAGATCTCTGAGACCTCAAACATTTTCTGATTTTATCGGACAGGATCATTTAAAAGAGTGTTTAGATATTTTTCTAAGGGCGGCTATTGAACGTAAAGAGGCCGTGGATCATATTTTGTTTTTCGGCCCTTCGGGTTTGGGCAAAACCACATTGGCACATATTGTTTCGTCCGTCCTGGGAGTTCAGATGAAACATACATCCGGCCCGGCATTAGAGCGGCCGGCGGATCTGGCGGGTATTTTAACAGGGCTTGAAGAGAGAGAAGTCCTTTTTATTGACGAGATTCATCGCTTGGGCCGGATTGTGGAAGAGTACCTCTATCCGGCGATGGAAGATTTTGCGATTGATATCGTGATTGACAAGGGCCCTTCCGCACGGTCCGTTAAGTTGAATCTCGCGAAATTCACTTTGATCGGAGCTACGACAAGAAGCGGTCTTTTGACGTCAGCGATGCGCGAGCGATTCGGCATCACACAACGGCTGGAATATTATCCTCCTGAAAATCTTTATGACATTGTGATGCGCTCAGCGAAGATTCTTGGTGTGGTCATTGATGAAGAAGGCGCGAGGGAAATATCTTTTCGTTCCCGAGGGACGCCCCGGATTGCGAATAGGCTTCTCAAACGGGTGCGGGATTACGCGCAAATTAAAGCGGATAACAAAATCACAAAGGATGTGGCGGATAAAGCTTTGTTCATGTTAGGTGTCGATAAAAAAGGTTTGGATGATATGGACCGGAGGATATTGAGATGTATTTTAGAGAAATTTGACGGTGGTCCGGTCGGTATTAATAATTTAAGTGTGAGTATTGGTGAAGATCAGCAAACCCTCGAAGAAGTCTTTGAACCTTTTCTTATTGCCGAAGGGTACATTCAGCGCACCTCAAACGGACGAAAAATCACGAAAATTGGATGTGAATATCTCGGCACGAAAGCAACGGGTGCCTTCCTTGGAGACCTTTGGGACGCTGATGAAAAATAATAAATTTGTCCTCTCTTGCTATCTCAGAATATTTTTGAAGCCTATTTGCTTGAACGAGCATTAATCCCATGACAGTCATCGGCATAAAGTTTTCTAAGCTGTTTTATTTTGTTTTCGGCTTTACTCTCCTGATGTTTGCATCTGCCGGGGATTTATCCGCAGAAAACAAACACATGATCCGCGTGAATCTTTCTTCAAAAGGGTTCGAGTCTTTTGACTTGA
The DNA here is from genome assembly GCA_022560555.1 of PVC group bacterium. Classification (GTDB taxonomy): domain Bacteria; class JADFSZ01; order JADFSZ01; family JADFSZ01; genus JADFSZ01. The sequence continues at coordinate 12,806 of JADFSZ010000004.1, read as the reverse complement.
TGATTTCCGGGCGTTTTGAATGTCGTGACGGCAATTCAGGAAAACTTCTTTGGAAAGATGCTGATTTGCCTCTGACAGGTGTTAAGGGAGGGGAAACAGGGATTTGGCTTGGGTCAAAATCTTTTGTCACAAATTATTTGGAAATCCGTTTAAGGCCAGACGAAACATTTTCGATGAACAATAAAAAGTACCGTGGGGATATTGCCATATATGTGGTTTCAAAAAATAAAATCCTCGTTGTGAATCATATTGGGCTTGAAGATTATATTAAAGGGGTTCTCGTCGGCGAAATGCCCAAGCGCTGGCCCGAAAATGCCCTGCGCGCGCAAGCGATAGCATCACGAACATACGCTTTATATCAAAAGGGCATCCATCAAGACGAGCTTTATGATCTTACGGCAGACATTTATTCGCAAGTTTACGGTGGTTTCGGTAACGAAACATGGATTTCAAACCGTATTGTGAAGGAGACGAAGGGGGTTGTGCTTGTATATAAAAATACGCTTATACCCGCGTTTTTTCACTCAACCTGCGGCGGAAAGACAGAGTACGGGAATATGGTATGGAAAAAAATAGATGTGCCGTGTTTAAAAAGCGTGACTTGTAATTTTTGTTCCGATGCGCCAAATTATGATTGGATATTCAATCTTAAGCTTGAGGACCTCCAAAATAAAATAAAAGATATTTTCAATGATTCGTCGGAGATTGTGATTTCTGTTGACGTAAAGAATAAAACGAGTTCGGGCCGTGTCAAGCAACTGAATATCACCACAAGTCAGGGCCAATATGTGATGGATGCTGTTGACTTTCGTCTGCGTGTCAGTCCTCGTATGATAAAGAGCACGCGTTTTGATCTTTCAACTCATCGTGACCAGCTTGTATTTCATGGACAAGGATGGGGGCATGGTGTCGGATTTTGCCAATGGGGGGCGAAAGGACTAGCCGAAAAAAAACTAAAGACGGATGAGATTCTGTTATTTTATTATTCGGGATCGAAACTGGTCAAATTGCAATGAAATTAAAAGAATTCGATTATTTTCTTCCAAAATCTTCCATCGCTCAATATCCAAAGACCCGCCGTGATCAGAGCTGTCTTATGGTCCTTCATTGTAAAAGCCAAAGCATTGAGCATTATCGATTCAAACAGTTGCCTCAGATATTAAAAAAGGACGATGTTTTGGTTATGAACAATTCAAAAGTTATACCCGCCAGGTTGATCGGAGCAAAAAAAACAGGCGCAAAAACTGAAATCACATTGTCAAGACCTATCGGGGACGGGCAATGGTATGTTTTTACAAAATCACGAGCTTCGTTTGCTCTTGGCGATGAGATTGTTCTGCCCGGGAATCTCATCGGAAAAATCACGGGAGCGCGCATTCCTGAAACATTTGAAATCCCTGTGACGTTCAATAAAAAGGGAAAGTCTTTCATGACGACGATTGGAAAAATCGGCAGAGCTCCTTTGCCGCCGTATATTACCCGGTCCTATGATGATGGAAACGAAAGGTATCGATTGGATCTATTGGATTATCAACCTGTATACGCGAAAGATCCTGGATCTGTCGCGGCCCCTACCGCGGGATTGCATTTTACAAAACCCCTTTTGTCACGATTGAAATCAAAGGGAATAGGAGTGCATTATGTAACTTTACATGTGGGGCCGGGAACATTTAAGCCCGTAACCTCAGAAAACATCAAAGATCACAAGTTGATTCCTGAATCATACCGAATTGCCTCACATGAAGTGAATCGAATACGTTGGGCAAAGAGACATAAAAGACGTGTTATTGCTGTAGGTTCAACAACCCTGCGTGTTCTTGAGGCCGCCTCAAAAAATATTGAACTTTATCGAGAGAAAGACATAGTAGGCGAAACCGATCTTTTTATTTATCCCGGATACAAGTTTTGTATGGCGGATGCGTTGATTACAAACTTTCATTTGCCGTGCTCAACGCTTTTTATGCTGGTGGCCGCGTTCGGCGGATTGTCATTTATTCAAAAGGCTTATCAGGAAGCCATCAAAAATAGTTATCGGTTTTATAGTTATGGAGATGCGATGCTGATCTTTCCGTAAAAGGAACTGAGTTATGATCCCTTCCGAAATATTAAAAAATGTTAAGAATATTCATATTCGTACGCGGCGTGTGGTAAGCGAAATCTTTTCAGGGCAATATCATAGTGTCTTTAAGGGGTGCGGGATTGAATTTGATGAAGTTCGTGCCTATCAACCCGGGGATGATGTGCGTTTGATTGACTGGAATGTGACGGCTCGCACGGGATTTCCGCATATTAAAAAATTTGTTGAGGAGAGAGAGCAAACATTGATGCTCATCCTGGACGCTTCCGGTTCAGGAGAGTTTGGTTCGATCCAAAGAAATAAACGTGAATACGTGGCTGAGCTCGGAGCCGTTTTAGCTTTTTCCGCTATCAAAAATCAGGATAAAGTCGGGCTCATTATTTTTACAGATCAAGTCGAACGTTATATTCCGCCCAAAAAGGGCAAAAAACATGTCTTAAGAGTTATTCGTGAAATACTGTATTTTCAGCCCTGTCAAAAGGGAACGAATATACAAGCGGCTTTGAGATTTTTGATGTCTATCATTAAACGTCACGCGGTATGTTTTCTGATTTCAGATTTCTTTGCGTCCGGGTATGAAAAAGATCTTAAAATAGCGCGCCGACGTCATGATATGATCGCTGTATCTGTTACGGATCCAAGAGAGTGTGAGATTCACCCTGTAGGCATAATAAAACTTAGGGATATTGAGTCTGAAAATATTGTATTTGTGGACACGTATGATCCTGAGGTGCTCCGCCACTACAGAGAAAATAGCCTGTCTCAAACAGAAAAGAGGAATGCGTTATTTAAAATGCACAAAATCGATCATATTGAGATTCGAACAGATCATGGATATATTCGTCCGTTGAAGAAATTTTTTGCGATGAGGGAGAGGCGAAAGTAGATGATAACGACTCAGTTCTTAACGCGCACTTTATCAGGGATGATCGTTTTCATGGTTTTATGCGCACCATACGGTTTATCGTTTGATAATGATCGTGTGAAAGTCTGGGCGTCAATAGATAAAACGAAAGTTCAAGTCGCAAAGAACGTAACACTAACAATATCGGCTCAATATCCACGTAATTATCAAGTTCGATTCCCCCTTCTGTCCGTTGATATCGATGGTCTCTTTATTGAAAGCGTTGAAAAAAGTGAACCGCTAAAAGTTGACCCGGATATGGTATTTGTCAAAAAAAAATATAGTCTGAATACTTTTGTTCCGGGGCCGTATGTGATACGACCGAAAATCTTCGTTGCTGTTGATCCTGAGGGCGAATTTTCTGAATATAAAACACCGGAGCTTTTTATTGATGTTGTAAGTCTTATAGGTGTTGATGATACGGACATTCGTGATATCAAGGGTCCTGTGGAGCCGTCCATGATAACGTTGATTGTGTTAGGGGGGATCGTTTTAGCTCTTTTGGTGTTCGGTGTTTGGTGGTGGCTACGCTCCAAAAAATCCAAAGAGGAGATGAAGGGCGTTGATCTTGATCCGCGTCCGATTCATGAACGTGCTTTAGAAGAATTGAAAAGGCTTGAAGATTCAGGTTTGCTGGAAGAGGACTTGTATAAAGAATTCTATTCGGGGGTTTCTGATATTGTGCGTCACTATATCGAAGGACGATTTTCTCTAAACGCCCCGGAACAGACAACGCAAGAGTTTTTGGAGGCAACAAGCAGAACACATGTGATAACATATGAGCATCGAAAACTTTTGCAGGAATTTATGTCCGAATGTGATTTAGTGAAATTCGCGCGATTTAGGCCCCGTCTTGACGAAGCGAATCACCTTCTTGTTCAGGCGCGGGAATTTATTCGAAGCACGATTCCTGGGCCGCCCGAGGAGAATGAAAAAGAGGACCTTCGTAACAGTCAGAGGGCGAATTATGTTTGAAATCACGCATCCTTGGTTTTTTGTTTTGGCCCCGATTCTTTTGGCGCTCGTCTGGATTTGGTACCGGGAAGGTTCTCAATACGCCGAAGTGAAATTCTCAAATACGAGAGCTTTTAAAAATATTTATTCTCCCGCATTTGAAATATTTAAGAAAGGCATGTTTCTCTTGAAAACCTCTGTTGTGATGTTAATGGTTCTTGGTCTTGTCGGCATGCGTTGGGGCCTAGAGGAAACCAAGATTCATAAAGAGGGGATTGATATTATTTTGGCAGTGGATGTCTCAACAAGTATGCTCGCGGAAGATTTTCAAAAAAACAAAAAACGTGTTAATCGGCTTGAAATAGCAAAGTCTGTCATTAAGGATTTTATTCGTGAACGCGCAGATGACCGGATTGGGATTGTTGTTTTTGCCGGAAGGGCTTATACTTTGTGCCCTTTAACGCTGGATCATGATGTGACGAACACCTTTCTTGATCGGGCCGAAGTCGGTTTAATCGAAGACGGAACAGCCATAGGCTCGGGTCTGATCTCATCCATTAAACGTCTGAAAGATAAAAAAGGTGAAAGTCAGATTATTGTTCTTTTGACGGATGGCATCAACAATGCCGGTGAGGTTGAGCCCCGTAAGGCGGCGAAAATCGCGAAATCACTGGGTATCAAAGTGTATACGATTGGAACGGGATCGATGGGGCCTGTTCCGTATCCGACGAGGGATCCTTGGGGACGGACGAGATATCAAAATGTGATTTTTGAGCTTAACGAAGAATCCTTAACGGAAATCGCGGCTATCACCGGGGGACAATATTTTCGAGCGACAAATACGAAAGAATTGCGGAATATATACGATGAAATCGATAAGATGGAAAAAAGCAAAGTGGAACAAAACGCTTTTTATAACTATCGGGAATTGTATGTACTCCCCATCAGCGCGGCCCTGGTGTTGATGCTTCTTGAGAATATTTTAAGAGCCACACGGTTTAGAACCGTTCCGTAATGAGAGGAAAATGAGGTGAAGATAAATGATTTAGACAAACTGACGGATGAAGCGTTGTTGGAGATGCGGTTTTGCGATTTGCCGATAAGCTTGGAGCACTCGATGGTCGTTCCGTATGTGGAAGTGTTTACCATGGAGCTCGAACTAAAGGGTATCCGGTTTCGTCCCGCGGTTTATTTGGCGGACGAGTGGCTTTGTCCTGAGGGTGTGCCAGCGATCGGAATTCCTTTTTATCTCTGCCATTCGCGCCTGAGGGCTTTAGAAAGACAGATGATGCTTGAAGTCGAAGGAGAATCCCAAGAAGAATTCTTGAAATTAATGCGCCATGAGATGGGACACGCGATATCATACGCTTATAAATTTCAAAATAAGCCAAAATGGAGAAAACTCTTCGGACAGCCTTCCAAAGAGTTTTCGGACTACTATAAATTTAAGAAATATAGCCGAAATTATGTCAGCAATATCGAAGAAGGATATGCCCAGAGTCATCCGGATGAGGATTTCGCGGAATCGTTTGCCGTATGGATGAATCCGAAAATTAACTGGCGTGTAAGGTATAAAAATTGGCGCGTGATCAACAAACTTGAATATGTAGACACTCTGATGCGGAAGGTGAAAGATCGGGAGCCGCTGGTGGAATCGCAGACACGGTATTTTAACGTGAAGCGCTTGAAGTCAAAATTAATTACACATTACAAGAAACGAAAAAAAATGTACGCGCAGGAGTCACCGGAGTTTTTTGATAAAGAACTTCTTGTGCTCTTCAGCCGTGACGTGAGCCCCCCCCCAAATAAAGCCTATCGGTATCTACAAAAAAATCGAAAAGAATTAATAAGTATAGTGCAAAAATGGACTGGGCAACACAAATATGTTATCGATCACCTTGTTCGACGCTTGACACGCCGCTCGAAAGAGATGGGTCTTTATTGCCGGTCTGAAGAAACTGAGACAAAATTAATGTGCATAGGCTGCCTGACGGCGCTTGTTAAAAACCATTTTTACACGGGGCTTTTTAAGAGGGATTTATGAAAAAGCTGGATGTCATTCTTATTTGCGATACGATGGGCGAAACTCCCCAGAACAGAAATTATCTAGAGTTATTTAAAAAGAAAGAATATAAAACAGAGCGGCAATGTTACGAATCATTGAAAAATTTGGGACATGATATCCGGGTGGTAGGGATTTATGATGATATTCGACCCCTTTTGGATGCTGTTGCGGAGAAAAAACCGGATATTTTTTTTAATTTAGTCGAGCATTTTCACGGACAATCATTTTACGAACGCAACATTGTGGGACTGTTCGAGCTTTTGCAAATACCCTACACGGGTTCCAATCCGGCGGCGATGGTCCTTTGTAAAAACAAGGGGATAACGAAGGAAATCTTAAGTCATCACCATATCCATGTGTCAAAGTTCAAGATATTTTATCGCGGCTGTCGGGTTTATCATCCCAAATGGCTGAAATATCCCGTGATTATCAAACCCCTGCGTGATGAGTCGTCTTACGGAATCTCAAATGCTTCTGTGATATCCAACGACACTGACTTAAAGGAGCGCGCAAACTTTATTCATGACAATTTAGCTCAGGATGTTATCGCGGAAGAGTATATTGAGGGTAGAGAATTATATGTCAGCATGCTGGGAAATCGGATTATTACGACCTTCCCCATTCGGGAATTAAAATTGCCGATAGAAAACGAAGGCCCGCAAATTGCCACATATAAGGTAAAGTGGGACCCGGAATATCGAAAAAAATGGAAAGTGAGATATGGTTTTGCCTACTTAAAAGATCCTGTTTTGGAAAAGAAAATCATTGAAACCTCAAAACGTGTGTATAAGATTTTGCGGATTCGGGGTTACGCGCGAATTGATATTCGGCTGACGTCCGACAAAGAGGTTTTTGTCATTGAAGCTAATCCAAATCCGGGTATTACGAAGGATGATGATTTTGCGTTATCGGCAAGAAAACATGGTTTGAATTTTGATGATCTGGTGAGTAAAATTTTGTCATTAGGATTAGAGTATAACGAAGACAGTAGTATTCAGGAGTAACTGTCCGTGACGGAGATATTCATCATTGTTTTAGCGGTGTTCTTTTCCGTAAATATGGGGGCTAGTATTTTTGGCGTCACGTTTGCCGCGGCATGCGGAAGCAAGGCTATCACACCCAAAAGAGCTCAATGCCTTTTTGCTCTTTGTGTGGTTGCGGGAGCTCTGTGTTTGGGCCGTGAAGTGACGAACACTCTTGAAGGAGGTATTATCCCTGCGTTTATTATAACGCCAAAAGTCTGTATCATTATCTTATTTTCGGCTGTTTTGAGTATTTTTATCAGCAATATCCTGCATGTGCCGCAATCAACGAGTTTGGTTACTGTGGCCGCACTTATGGGGGTGGGTCTTTATTTTGATCAAGTCGAGTGGGAAAATATATTATGGATGCTGCCATTCTGGATCTTTTTGCCTGTCGCCGGATATTTTTTAACCTATTTTATCGGGAAAATGATTTATCCTCCCCGAAAAATAAATTTTTGGATTTACGAAAAACTCGTTAATCATAAATCCCGTTTAAAAGCTTTTGTTATTTTTTCCAGTTGTTACAACGCGTTTTCTGTAGGCACGAATAACGTGGCCAATGTTGTAGGGCCCCTTGTGGGAAGCGAGATGATCTCCCCTGTCATCGGGCTCCTTGTGATGGCTCCGTTTTTCGGTGTTGGCAGCTTCCTGTTTCCGGGATCACTTAAAACATCAAGCGAGAAAATTATTCCCCTGGGCCTTTTGTCTGCCAGTATCATATGCCTTGTTTGCGGAACGTTGGTCATTATTGCTTCCGTTTGCGGTGTCCCTCAATCATTTGTTATGGTTAAAGTGGCTGCGATTTTTGCCATTGCGAGCCTTAAAGACGAAAGTGGTCATGGCCATACCTTCAAAAAACCTTTATCCAAAAAAGTGATATATAATTGGATTCTTATGCCGATTCTTGCCATGGGGCTTGCTTACGTGTTAACATGGCTGCTCTTTCAACATTAAAATTTTCCAAAATTGCAAAAACCATAAATGTCTATGAGTCCGTTTGAACAAAAAATCTATCATTCGATATTGGATTTGATCGGCAACACGCCCCTGATTCAGTTGCACAAAATTGTGCCCCACGGTTCTGCCCGAATATTAGCAAAATTAGAAAGTTTTAATCCAGGGGGGAGCGTCAAAGATCGAATATGTCTTAAGATGATCGAGATGGCCGAGTCCGAGGGCGCTTTAACATCCGGCGGTGTTATTATTGAACCTTCGAGCGGAAACACGGGTATCGGGATTGCCATGGTTGCCGCCGTCAAAGGGTACCGCTGTATTGTCGTCATTCCGGAATCCATGAGCTTGGAGCGTCAATTTATCATCAAGTCATATGGTGCGGAGGTTGTCCTCACTGCTAGCAAGAAAGGGATGTCCGGAGCTATTCAGCGGGCAAAAGATTTACTGGCCAAGACCCCCGATAGTTTTATGCCTTCCCAATTTATGAATCAATCAAATCTGGAGGCTCACCGTCAAACGACAGCGAAAGAACTTATGGATGCAACCAACGGAAAAATCGATGCCTTTGTTGTTGGGGTGGGAACGGGAGGAACGTTATCGGGAGCAGGCGAAGTGCTTAAAAAGGCAAATCCGGATATTCAGATAGTTGCTGTCGAACCTGAGGGGAGCGCCGTGATATCAGGGAAAAAGAGCGGAACACATAAAATCCAAGGGATCGGCGCCGGTTTTATTCCGGAAATTCTCAACAGGGATCTGATTGACCGGATTGTGACGGTTAAGGATGCGGAGGCCTTTGAAACAGCCGGTCTTTTGGCTCGACAGGAAGGTTTGTTTATGGGGATTTCCTCGGGGGCCGCTGTGTGGGCGAGCCTGAAAATAGCCGAAGAGCTTGGGGCCGGAAAAACGCTTGTTACTGTTTTGCCGGATACAGGAGAACGCTATTTTTCAACCCAGCAATATTTTGAAGTATAAAATTTTTGGCATATATCATTGAGCCATTAAAAAGATTATACGTAAAAGTATGTTAAGGCTGTCCAGCATATGGCGGCTAAAAGGGCGGCCATACTAGCCTGAGGCATTTGCGTTTTTACATGATCCATAAGATCACACCCGGTGCACATGGACGTTAAAACGGTTGTATCCGAAATCGGTGAGCACTGATCCCCGTAGACACTGCCATCCATCACTGTCGCAAAGCAAATGGTCATAAAAAGCTCCGGATGTGCAACGCCGTTGACATTGGCCACTGTCCAGGCTAAGGGCATGGCCAAAGGGAATGCGACGGCATAAGTTCCCCAGCTAGTCCCTGTTGAAAACGAGATAAGCATGGTCATAAGCTGTAGAATGACGGGCAAAGCCCAATACGGAATATGATGGCCCAAAAGTTCAACAAGAAAAATCCCACCTCCCGTTTGCTGGCTGATTCCGCCGATCGTAATGGCTAAAAGAAGGATTACAGCTCCTAGGACCACACCTTTAATCCCTTCGTGAAATCCAACCATAAGATCTTTGAGGGACATGCCGCGGATGAGGGCTAAACTCATGGCGCACAAAAGGGCAAGTCCGAATGCCCAAAGAACGTTGGGAGACCCCATCTTGATAAATGTCCCGATGCATATACCAATAAGGACAATAAGCGGCAGAAAAAATTCAATGACATGCGGTGTGTATCCTTCGGGAACATGACTCGATTGGAGTTCTTTCGAAGAAAGCGGATCGGCGTTTGGCGCATCCAGCTCGCCTGTTTGACGGGATCGAGCGATAGCTTCTTTCATTCTCTTGCCAAGAAAAAAAGGTTTATCTATGCTCAAAAGAAACGTTCCGAGAACGGCAAAGATGGCATAGAAACAAAACGGAACGCTTTTGAAAAAGAATGTGATCCGGTCCGCTTCCGTGGCTAAAAAGCTTACGCCGGAGACAAAGATAAACGCTTGGACATAACCGGGCCAGGCGTTGAATGCCAATTGAGAAGCGATCGGAGACGCTGTGGAGTCGACAATATAAGAAAGCTCTTCGTGGCTTATATTTTCTTTGTCCGCAATGGGTTTAACCGTTGTGCCGACCAAAACCGTGCTAATGGTTCCGCCTTGAAAAAAGATGACACCTAAAAACCACGCGACAAGTTTTGCCGTTCGGGGGCCTCGAACAACCGTGCGTGTCATTAGGTCCGCGAACGCCTGCGCGGCTCCGGTACGGGACCAAACACCCATGAGTCCTCCTAAAAACCACAGATAAATCACTAAAATGGTGGCCGCATCTTTTGTCATGAGCGCGGGAACTAAGACATCTCCGGGTATATTGTATTTTTGTAAAAGAAAAGCTCCGCAAACAATCCCTCCGAACAATGAGGTGATGGGCTCTCTCGTGATCCAGCAAAATAAAACGGCCGCGAAGGCGGGAAGGAGTGACCACCATCTCCAATGGCGCTTCAAAGTGTGTTGGTAGTACAAGGTCAAAGATTTCCCTTCTTTCGTTATGGGTTCTAAGACAAATTCTTCCAGGAGGGGAGGCGATTGTCCCGTTTGATTCAAGAGTTGGATTTTTTCGGGTGTGAGTTCAGCTTGAGAGAGAGGGACAACTTGTTCAATAACTTTTGGCTTCTCTTTGTAGATATAGTAGATCTGTCCCGCGTCGTTTTTCTTAACATCAAGCTGAATTATTTCTACGGTCCATGTGGGTTGCACTTTTCGTCCGGCGATAAAAGCGGTACTGAGCACAAGAAGAAAAATCCAAAATTTTGGAGATCGTGCAAACCAGTATTTTGAAATGTCTCTGTTTTGAAGAATGTTGGTCACGATCGATCCCTTTATGTGGTATTGACAGGAAAGTTGATCCCACGTAGTATAATATATATCATGACTCGCGACAAGAATTTTGATCACCATATCGAAAAAATAATCACACAATATTTTCACTTATGAAATCATCCGCAAAAAAAGATTACCTCAACCGTCATATTCTTATCGGAGCAGGGGTGGGCATCGTTTTTGGGTTTATGCTGAATGCGGGGATGTTCAGTCCCGACAAAACACAGACGGTTCTCTATGTTCTTGGAATCGTCAAAGGTGTGTTCATTAACCTCTTGAAGATGATCGTGGTTCCTTTGGTTTTTACTTCCATTGCTTTAGGCATTGCGAATCTTAGAAAGCATTCCGCCATGGGTATTGTTTGGAAGAGCACCCTTGGCTATTTTATCGGCACATCTGCTTTGGCCGTACTGTTAGGATTGACTCTTGTAAATATCTTACGTCCGGGGGTAGATACACAGATTGATATCTTTGAAAAAGATATGAGTGCCTATACGAGTCCCGATATTACAACCTCTGAGTATTTCAGTAAATTTATCAACGAACGATTTTTTATTAGCCCGGTTAAAGCGATGGCTGAAGGAGAAATATTAGGAACTATTGTGTTTGCGATCTTTATCGGGATTGCCATCGTCAAGGCGAAAGAAAAAGCCAAAGGTATTCACAATTTACTCCAGGAGTTTTTTGATTTGATCATGATGATTGTGGGATGGATCATGCGCCTGGCGCCTTGGGGGATACTGGCTCTTCTCGCCATCCTTTTTGCCAGTCAGGATATCCGTTTGCTCAAAAGTTTAGCTAAGTTTATCGGTGTTGTATTGTTGGGCACCTTTTTACACGGGGCGGTGACCTTGCCGCTCCTATTAAAATGGTTCGGAAAATTTTCTCCGTGGATATTTTTTAGGGGAATGAAAGATGCTTTGATCACGGCCTTCTCCACATCGTCAAGCTCGGCCACGCTGCCTATCAGTCTCAGGTGTGTGGATGAACATCTCAAAGTGGACAAAGATATTGCGGGTTTTGTGATGCCTTTGGGCACGACGATCAACATGGATGGGACGGCCCTGTATGAGGCCATTGCGGCGCTTTTTGTTGCGAATCTTATTGGACTTGATTTGAATATTGTTTCGCAGCTTATGATTTTTCTTGTCGCCATTTTGGCTTCGATGGGAGCTCCGGGAATTCCAAGTGCGGGGATGGTCACCATGATTCCCGTTTTGCAATCCGTAGGACTTCCGATTGAGGCGATCGGAATCCTCATTCCGATTGACCGATTTTTAGATACATTCCGGACCATGATCAATGTCGAAGGGGATGCCATCGGGTCTGTGATTGTGAATCGATACTGCATAAACAAACGGGTTCGTAATAAACAAGGGAAGGTTCGACCATGACAAACATTCAAGTCCAGCTTAAGGAAGATCAAGTTCAATCGTATACATTCGAAGTAACTTGCGCGGATGATGGGGGACAAACAACCCACAGTGTCACGTTAGATAAATCAAATTATATCACTTGGACAGACCGCAAGATCAAACCTGAGATTTGGGTTGAAAAATCCTTCGAATTTCTTTTGGAGCGGGAACCCAAAGAATCAATTCTGAGACGGTTTAATATGACAGTAATTTTGGAATATTTTCCCGAATACATACGTGAGATGAAACAATTGTGCCGCTCAAATTAATTCTTTAAGACCATGTGACCGTCACGATTGATCCGCGCTTGGCCTTTAGATATTTTGCCGCGTGACCTAAATTAACCGCGATTTCCCAATAACCCGAACTCCCGATCACATTTAAAAGTTTGCCTTTTTTTTGTGCCGCGTACGATGTGTCTAATCCTAAAATTTTGTACCCTATGACCAAAATCTGTTATGAGCGCGATGGGGTTCATGAGTTTCAACAATTGTGCTATGAGTGATTTATGACTTTTCATCATTATATTTCTATGTTAAGCTTATGGCAAGTTGTCATCCATGGATTTTGAAAGGTTGCCTTTTTGATGGAACGAGCTGTTATTC